>JAGYIZ010000026.1 GCA_018402425.1 Candidatus Atribacteria bacterium
GCTTATCTGGTGAATTCCTTTTTCTGCATGGCAAAGGGAATCTGTTTTTTCCATGGCATTACGGGAAATCCGGTAATCAGAAACAGTTTCACCCTGCCATTGGTTGATATAAGGAATTCTTCCCATAAAGACAATTTCTTTTACCTTATAATTATAGGTAACATAGGAATCCTGGGGAACAACTGAGATTATTTTGGCTATTTTTTTTCTTGATATCATCGAGATATCCTGATTAAACAGCTGAATATGTCCACTTTGGGGTCTCAAGATTCCTGATATTAACTTTAACAGTGTAGTTTTTCCTGAGCCATTTGGTCCAATAATACCAATAAATTCACCCGCAAATACAGACAAGTCAATATCTTGAAGTACAGATTGTTGATCATAAGAAAAACTAACCTTTTTTAAGGAAATAATTGGTTCTTTAATATTCATTATTATCGTTCCTCCTTTTTAAGAGATGAATAAATAGTGGGGCTCCTATAATGGCAGTAATAGCCCCGATAGGTATTTCGGTTGGTGCGATAATAGTACGGGCAACCGTGTCACATAGTATCAAAAAGGTAGCTCCAATTAGGGCAGACACGGGAAGCATGATACGGTGATCGGGTCCAACCAGGAGACGGGCAATATGAGGAATGACCAGTCCTACAAATCCAATTAACCCGGTAAAAGAAACCACAACTGCTATCATGATAGAACCGATTAGAAAAATTTTTACGCGCAATTTTTCAGTTTGAATTCCCAGATGGAGCGCTTCTTCTTCTCCCAGTGCCATTGCATTTAGTTCCAGTGAAGAAAAAATCAATAAAAAACTCCCGATAAAGACAGGTAAAATAACTATAGATATCTTTTGCCAGTTTGCATTTGACAGGTCTCCCATCAGCCAGAAAATCATTGAGTGTATTTCACGGTTGGATACGGCCAATAAAAGAGTAATTAAGGCCGAGAAAAAGAAATTGACTGCTATACCGGCCAGTAATAAATCAGTCATTGGTAAATGAGATTTTTTTCTGGAAAGCAGGTAAACCAATAAGATAGATACAAAGGATCCAACCAGGGCAAAAACCGGCAGTACATTCATTAAATATAACCCTGTTGTATATTGAAGAGCAATACCGGTGCATGCTCCCAGGGCTGCTCCGGCTGAGACTCCTAAAATGTAAGGATCAGCTAGGGGATTTCTCAGGATTCCCTGGAATGCTCCTCCAACACCAGCCAGGGTCATCCCGGTAAGCATTGCCATAATTAATCTTGGTATTCTCAATTCCCAGATAATCAGTCCCAGACTATTATCTGTTTCATGATGCCAGAAAATAGACAATATCTTTTCCGGTTGGATAGATATTGTACCAAAATTAAGGCCGACAAAACCAACAATTAAAATAGAGAGAAAACCAAATATAAGAACAAAAAAGGCTTTATATCTCCAATTGGGATATCCGTATAAATTTCTGTTATTCTTTTTCGGTGAATATTTCATAGAGTAATTCCAAACCATCTACAAGACGCGGCCCGGCCCGGTAGAAGAGGTCTTCATTTACAGCATAAATTCGATTATTTTTAATTGCCGGCACATGAGACCATCCGGGGTGAGTTATAATATCTTGTTTTATTTTAGAGATTTCTTCAGGATTCATAATACCACTGGGGATAATAATAATATCGGGTTCTTTTTGAGCTACCAACTCAGGATTGATTTTAGCCCATCCCCGCAGGTGCCCCACAATATTCTCCCCACCGGCCATAGTGATTAATTCATGAAACAATGTTTTCCTGCCGGGGCTGTATATGGTATCAAAGTTAGAACCTACAAAAACTTTAGGTTTTTTTTCAACAGACAAATTTTCCACCTGAATATTTATCAAATCAATGCGTTCCTGCATAAGAGAAGTTAATTGTTCTCCTTCTTTGGGTATGCCACAGGCATTGGCAATTAGCTGAATACCTTGAATCATTTCCTGTAATGTTTCCGACTGGACAACCAGGACGTTGAAACCTAGCTCTCTCAACCTGGGGATATCCTTTAGTTGGAAACCTCCATATGAAAGGATTAAGTCCGGATTCAGGGAGACAATTTTTTCCAGATTCAGGGGAGACATTTTCCCGATGCTTTCAATGGTCTTTGTCGCTTCAGGGTAGTTACAAAAATCGCTTCTGCCTACCAATTTATCTTCTAAGCCCAGGGCAAAAATGATTTCTGTATTACTGGGAGCTGCCGAGACAATCTTTTCTGGTTTTTCGGTAATGACTACTTCGGCACCACTATCATCAATAAGGGTAACCGGGAATTGATGGTTTTGGGAATAACCGGTAATAGTAAAGACCAATGAGAGTAGAATTGTAAAAAATAAACCATAATAAAAAGAAATATTTTTTAATTTATTCATTTTATTTTTAAATCCTTTCTTGTTTTCTTTTAGCCTTCGTAAGTATTTATAAAAAAGCCCTATAAAAATAAAGAAACACACTTCTTAACCACGAAGAAGTGCAGAACTTCTTTAACAGGCAGGTCTCCTGGCTTTAGGCTATCTACTTGCTGCGCCTTCCCGGAAGATTATCTTCCAGTGGCATCGAGCAGCTTTCGGTACCTTTCACAGTAACGGGTTTGCGGTGGATTTTCACCACTCTTCCCTTAACCTGTTATAGAAAATATAATTTTTATGTTATTATATTATAATCAATATTGGTAAAAATATCAATTCAGGTTTTTAGCAACCTGAAAATGTTAACTTAAAGGAGTTTAGAACATGGAAGGTTTGATTCAAGTCTATTTTGGCAATGGCAAGGGTAAAACTACTGCTGCACTAGGTCTGGCTCTCAGGGCAGCAGGGAGAGGCAAGGAGGTATTAATCGTTCAATTTATGAAGAAATGGGATTACGGAGAATTACATTCAATTCAGTTAATTCCACAGATAACTGTCAAGACCTTCGGAACAAAGGATTTTGTTTATAAGGGCAAGGCTAAAGAAATTGATTATCAGGAGGCTAAGAAAGCATTTGCAGAGGGAGTCCAAGCTGCAAAAAGCGGACAATATGATATTATTATTTTTGATGAACTAAATGTGGCAATTTATTTTGAATTATTGGAATTACAGCAGGTTCTTGATTTTTTAGAGGAGAAACCGGTGGAGGTAGAAATAATAATTACCGGCAGAAATGCACCAAAAGAGATAATTGATAAAGCAGACCTGGTAACAGAAATGTGCGAGATTAAACATCCTTATCAAAAAGGAATCCAGGCCAGAATTGGAATTGAATATTAAATTATTTAGTTTAGAAAGGTAAAGACTATGGAAGACAATGATAAGAGCTATCATGATTCAAAAATTGTAGAATTGTGTCGGGTACCAACCGAAGTAGATGCACTTCCCATTCAAAGTCTGTTGGAAAGTTATGGTATCAGATGTATTTTACAATCAGATGTAACCCGGTCAGTACACCCTTTTACTGTAGATGGATTGGCTGAGGTTAGGATTTTAATATCGGATAGGATTTGGATAAGGCAAGAGAAATTATAAAGAATCAGATCTTTCTTTTGAAGAAGAATAGGTCTCATCTGTTATTAAAAATATGATTATATAGATAAGAGTTTTAAAGAATTAATAGACAAATATTTAACAATTAGGACAGAGGCTCCAATTTAAAACTATTTTGATTATTTATCATTCTTATAGTGGTAATGTGGAAGAGATGGCTTATGCAGTAAAAAGGGGTATTGAAAAAACCAAAGGCTTCCAGATTGAGATGAAAAAGGCTCAGGATGCCAGTTGGGATGATTTAAAAAATGCAGCCGGTATTACTATTGGTACACCTGATTATTTCGATTATATGGCCGGTACAGTTAAGGATTTTTTTGATCGTGTTTTTTATCCCAGCCAAAGTAAGGTTAAAGGAAGCTTAACTGCAAATATACCCTGTATATTTTTTGTTTCAGGGGGCACAGGTGGGAAGCCTGCAATTGAAAGCTTACAAAAAATAGGACAGGCCTTTAAATTTAATGTGATTGACTATATTAATGGGGGCAGTAAAATAACTGCAGGGCTTCTAACGAAATGTGAAAATTTAGGAGAAAAATTAGCAGCTGAATCTTTGCATCGGTAAGGATAAGTCATTAACAATTAGCTTGACATAATGATACTTATATTGTATCATTTATAGTAGAGGTTAATTTTAATGAAGATAATAAATAGGGAAATTGGTTATGCCATAAAAGCCCTCTGTTTTATGGTTAAAGAAAAAGAACAAATAGTGACAACTAGTTATATGGCAACCTACTTTAATATCTCTCGCCCTTTCTTGAGGAAAATATTGCAAAAACTTAACCAGGTTGGTGTAGTAGAGTCCTGCAAGGGGAAAAGAGGAGGATTCAAATTATCTCTTTCTGCAGAGCAAATTTTCCTGATTGATTTAATCAAGATTTTTCAGGGCCCTATTCAGCTAAGCGGATGTTATGACCGGGGGCAGAAATGCCCGTTGATTGAAGATTGTCCGGTACGATTGGAAATAGAAAAAATAGAGCAAAACTTTATTGCTGATTTAAAAAAAATATCTTTGAAAACAATTATTGACAGAGAAAAATATTCTCTAGTTCAGGAAAAACAATAAGGAGGAAATGTTCATGAAAGATAGAGTAGAAAAAGCTTTGGAAAAAATAAGACCATCCTTACAGGCTGATGGTGGTGATATGGAATTAGTGGATGTGAGTGAGGATGGAATTGTAAAAGTAAAATTAACCGGTGCCTGCCGTGGCTGCCCTATGAGTCAGATGACTTTAAAAATGGGTATAGAGAAGGCATTGAAACAGGCTGTTCCTGAAGTTAAAGAAGTTCAGTCTGTATAAAAAAATTAAGA
Source organism: Candidatus Atribacteria bacterium (assembly GCA_018402425.1). GTDB lineage: Bacteria > Atribacterota > Phoenicimicrobiia > Phoenicimicrobiales > Stramentimicrobiaceae > Oleincola > Oleincola secundus. The sequence goes on from JAGYIZ010000026.1 coordinate 4,855, forward strand.
TATCTTGAATTGTTTTATTTAACCATAAAAAACTACCTTCTTTGAAGGTGGTAATGGTTAAATAAAATGGTTTTACCATAAAGATAAAGATATAATAGCGGTAATTATTGTTAGTTAAGATAGTTTTGAATAAATATTTTTTAAGGAGGATGTAAAATGGGAAAAACTTAAAGGAACAGAAACAGAAAAATCTATTAGCTTCCTTTGCCGGAGAGTCACAGGCCAGGAATCGATATACCTATTTTGCCAGTGTGGCCAAAAAAGAAGGCTACGAGCAGATTGCAGCAATTTTCAGAAACAGCAGATAATGAGAAGGAGCATGCCAAACGATTCTGGGTTATTAGAGGAGGAGAAGTAGAAATTCAAGCCAGTTACCCTGCAGGAGCCACAGAGATACAGTCAGAATTTGAAGCAGCTGCAGATGGAGAATTAATGGAATGGGGTACATTGTATAAGGATGCTGCTGAGACTGCTAGAAAAGAAGGATTTGAAAAGAAAAATCAGGAATTTATTTGAAATTGCAAAAGTAGAAAAACATCATGAGGAAAGATACCGTAAATTGCTGGAAAATCTCAAAAACGGCAGTGTATTTAAAAAGACCAAAGTTAATCAGATTGTCAAAATTGTGGTTATGTACTTGAAGGGACGGAAGCACTCAAAGAAATGCCTGGCTTCTGTGAACATCCCCAGGCATTCTTCCAGGTGAAAGCAGAGAATTACAAATAGTATCGGTATCGAGTGTGTAGTATCGAGTTCAGAATACAGTAATCAGTAACAAGTGAAAAGTAATGAGCAATCTATAATTTCACCCCCACCTTTATCCTCCCCCTCAAGGGGAGGAAATAAGGAAAGATTTAATCCTTTCTTCACCTGGGGAGGAAATAAAAAAAGAGTCAATCCATTCATCAATTTGTGGGAATAAGTGGATGAGATTGCTTCGTCACTTTGTTCCTCGCAATGACGAAATAGTATCGGTATCGAGTGTGTAGTATCGAGTTCACAGAATACAGTAATCAAGTAACAAGTGAAAAGTAATGAGCAATCTATAATTACCTCATCTTTTATCCCTCCCTCAAGGGGGAGGAAATAAGAAAAGATTTAATCCTTTCTTCAATTGGGGGAGGAGAAATAAGAAAAGATTTAATCCTTTCTCTTCACTTGGGAGGAAATAAGAAAAGATTTAATCCTTTCTTCAATTGGGAGGAAATAAAAAAGAGTCAATCCCTCTAAATTGGGAGGAAACAAAAGAAGAGTGAATCCATTCTTCAATTTGTGGGAAGTAATAAAATATGGGGATAATGCATCCCTCAAGTGGGAGGAAATGATAGAAGAGTAATGATGTAAAACACACTTTAGTTTATAGTTAGTTGTCAGTTTTCAGTAAAAAGGTACAAGACGTAAGTCGAAAAACAAGTTTATTTAAACTTCCCTCTCCCTCGGAGGGAGAGGGTCAGGTGAGGGGGGAGGAAATAGCAGTATTTAGTCAAGTATTTCTACTAAAAACTAAAACAATAAACTAAAACTCATAGCTACATCTAATCAATTAAAGAAGCACTTCTAAGATGAATTTCGATGAGTGCTTCTTTAATTTTATTAGCTGCGATATTTCATTGACAGTGTGATGTTGATTTAAACTTATTGCGTTAAGTAAGCACTTTGTCTATAATGAAAATAATATTTTATAAGTATCGGAATTTTAAAGACGATATTTTTTAAAATAAATATTGTTTGAAAGAGGTATAACAATGGAATATTTGAGCATGTTTTTTGGTTTTTCTTTATTTTTTTCAGTCCTCTCCAAGGTTTTTCAAACAAAAACATTAGGAATCAATGCGAGTTTCTCTTATTCATCGATTTGAAAAAGCAGGGGCTCCAGAGTGATTACTATGATTCATCGTCAGGAAACAATGAGTATATTAGGGATACCTTTGACCAGATATATTAATATAGAAGATTCTGAGGCAATATTAAGGGCTATAAGACTCCACAGATGATCATATGCCTATTGGATATCATTCTACACACTCCGGGAGGATTGGTATTGGCTACGGAGCAGATTGCCAATGCCTTAATTCGTCATAAAGGAAAGATAACAGTTTTTATACCTCATTATGCGATGAGTGGAGGTACTATGCTTTCTCTGGCAGCGGATGAGATTGTTTTGATGAAACGCAGTATTAGGGTCCCGTAGACCCTCGTTTAGGTCATCCGGCTGTTTAAATCCTCAATGTTTGAAAGACAAAGACAGAAATGAGATTTGACGATGAAACAATCATTCAGGTTGACATTGCCAGAAAGGCTATAACCTCAGGTTTATAATTTGTTAAAAATTGCTCATAGAAAATAATTGTACTGAAGAAAAAGTCAAAAATGTCAAACCCTGACTGAGGGAAGATGGACACATGGATTACCCTATAAAATTTGAAGAGGCAAAAGAATTAGGCCTTTTGCGTTTCCAGTGAAATGCCAAAAGAAATCTATAAATTAATGGACCTTTATCCGCAAAATCCCGGGTAAACGTCCATCTGTCCAATATATCTTATACCCTATAAAAACCTTCTATTCCGCCTGCTAAAAACAACCATGAATATAGAAAAAGAAATGAGGAGGATAAAAATGGAGAAAAAAAATAAAAATAAACATAAGCAGGAACATGACGTTTCTATTGTTCTTTGCGGTGGAGCAGGACAGGGTATTCAAACAGTCGAACAATTGTTGACCCAGGCGTTGAAACTTTCCGGATACCATGTTTTTGCTACCAAAGAGTATATGTCTCGCGTACGGGGAGAGGAGTAATTCTATCCAAATACGTATTTCCGATCATCCGGTTCAGGCCCCAGTTAGGCGAATCGATCTTTTGATACCCCTGGATAAGGATGCTATTGCTCATGTTTCGGATCGCCTTAGCAAAAGCACAATCATTATTGGAGATCGGGAAAAATTTGATACTGATCGGGAAGTTGTGGATGTTTCTTTCTCCAATATGGCTAAAGAAATTGGTAATATTATCTTTGCCAATACTATAGCGGTAGGCCTTTTGTTGGGATTAACTGAAGGAGATATCAAAGAAGGAAAACAATTTTTAAAGAATTATTTTACTCTAAAGAAAAAAGAAGAGTTTATTCCGGATAATATTCGAGCCCTGGAAAAAGGTTTTCAGGAGGCAACCAGATTAGTTAAAGAGAAACATATTGATCCTGACAAATTTCTTCATATGAAAAAATCCAAAGAGATTAAGGATGATCTGTTAATTAACGGAGCTGAAGCAATTGGCTTTGGGGCTATAGCGGGTGGATGCAATTTTATTTCTTCCTATCCCATGTCTCCTTCGACGGGTGTACTTGTTTTTCTGTCCCAACATGCTCATGAATTTGATATTATTTCTGAACAGGCTGAAGATGAAATCAGTGCTGTTAACATGGCCATTGGGGCCTGGTATGCCGGAGCACGGGCTATGGTCACTACCTCAGGAGGCGGGTTGGCTCTCATGACTGAGGGTATCAGCCTGGCCGGAATGGTAGAAAGCCCTATGGTTATTCATTTAGCTCAACGCCCCGGTCCTGCTACCGGATTACCTACCCGTACTGAGCAGGGAGATTTGCAGCTTGCCCTTTATGCCGGTCATGGAGAATTTCCCCGAATTATCCTGGCTCCCGGGCAAATTGAAGAGGCTTATGAGGTTACCCAAAAAGCTTTTTATCTGGCTGATAAGTATCAGGTTCCCGTGTTTATACTGACTGATCAGTATACTATGGATTCTTATTATAATGTAAAAGAATTTAGTGTTCCAGAGGGGAAAATAGACAGATTTATAATCAAGACAGATGCTGATTACCAGCGTTATAGCCTGGATACAGATAATGGTATAACTCCCAGAGGAATTCCCAATCATGGTGAAGGACTGGTAAGAGCAGATAGTGATGAACATGATGAGAACGGACTGATTACCGAAGATATGGAAGTCAGAATTAAGATGATGGAAAAGAGAAACAGTAAACTGAACGACTTTAAAAAAGAGGCTTTTGCACCGAACCTACTGGGACCGAAAGATTACCGTGTTCTTTGTGTAGGCTGGGGATCCACCTATCATGTTATCAAGGAAGCCCTTGATAAATTAAATATACCCGACGCAGCTTTACTGCATTTCAAACAGGTGTATCCTGTTCCTGAAGAAAGCATAAAATATCTAAGAAAAGCCAAGCAGATTATTTCAATAGAAAATAATTATAATGGCCAATTTGCTCAATTACTGGAAATCTCAACCGGTATCAGCATTGAAACAAAAATATTGAAATACAACGGTTTACCGTTTTATAGTGATGAGCTGGCTGAGGAAATCAATCATGCTATTTCCGAAAAGGGAGGTCAAAAATGACAAAAATTAAACAATTTGAAATAGAACAGGTTAAAACAGCCTGGTGTCCCGGTTGCGGCAATTTTATGATATTAAAGGCATTACAGCAGGCTTTAAAAGAATTATCCCTCAAGCCCCAGCAGGTGGTAATCGTTTCCGGTATCGGCCAGGCTGCCAAGACACCGCATTATCTAAATGTTAATATGTTTAACGGATTGCATGGAAGGGCTTTACCGCCAGCTACAGCCATCAAAGCCTGTAATCCTGAATTAACGGTCATTGCCGAAGGAGGAGATGGAGATATGTATGGTGAAGGAGGAAATCATTTTCTTCACACAATAAGGCGTAACCCCAATATTACTCATCTGGTACACAATAATATGGTCTATGGACTGACCAAAGGGCAGGCATCTCCTACCAGCGAATTTGGGTTTAAAACACCGGTACAAACTGATGGTGTTATTTCCGAACCAGTTAATCCCCTGGCATTGGCTATTTCCATGGGTGCTTCTTTTGTAGCCAGAGTATTTTGCGGGGATACCAAAAAAACTGCTGATATTATTAAAAAAGCAATTCAGCATTCCGGATATGCCCTGGTAGATATTTTTCAGCCCTGTGTCACTTTTAATAAAGTAAATACCTTTAAATGGTTTAAAGAACATACCTATGATTTAGAAGACCATGACTCACATGACCGTAATCAGGCTTTAAAAAGGGCGATGGAAAAAGAAAAGCTACCCCTGGGAATTTTCTATCAAAATGAGGATAAAAACCCCTTTGAACAGCAATTATCCGTGCATGAAAACAAGAAAACTCCTTTTATCATGAGAGAGTTGAACCGACAGAAGCTAAAAGAATTGCTTAAATCAAAACAGTCTTAACATAAATTGCATAATTAAAATGGTAACATAGCCTGGATTAGCTGCAAAAAATTGTGGCTGAATTGGATAGTTGAATATAACATAAAAGCAGTGTTGTAGAAATATTTTTAAGGAGAAAGATAGGCAAAATGTCTAAAAAATACTTATTGAGTCAATACAACCATACTATCCTGGTAACTGTAATCAATATCTTAATCATTATTTTTAGTTTAACTAATTTTTCTATGGCAGAAACTATTCAAGATACTATTGATGTCAGGGACTATATTGAAAATAAATTTGATTCAGCCATATTTCATTTATATCTGGGGTCGATGGGAGAACTGGATAGCAAAGAAATTGAATTTATCGATTTGCTTGTTGACCAACCTGGGGATAGTCAAATATTTTACGGCAAAAAAGTTTACCAAAAAGGATTCGATTCAGCTCTTTTGGAGCAATTAAAAGAGGAAATCAAAGAAAGAGAAAAGTTAGCAATCGAAAAACTCGAAGAGGTTATTGATGATATTCCTGAATTATCCCTACCTAGCTTGCCCCCAATGGAATTTTGGGAGAGAATCTATGCTCGCATGGTTTCCATGCAAAAAATAATCACTACTACCGATTATAATCGTTTTTCTATATGCGGTGTGGATTCTGCCCGTAGCGAACGAGTGGTGAAACGAGTAAAAAATTATTTCGACTGGTCTAAACAATGGAGTAAAGAAGGACAGGAACTAGAGCAGCTGGCAGAAAAAGCCAGGTTAGAGGGGAATATTTTTTTAGCTCGTCGATTATTTCATGAGGCAGCCGGTTGTTTTCATGTTGGTGCATTTATTAACTATTATAATGTTGAAGAAAAAATTGAGGCACAAAATCTTGCCAGAAAATGCTATCAAAAGGCAATTGCTTTATATAATGAAAAGGAAAGACCAATTAGAATCGAGATTCCCTTTCGGGGAGTGGAGATACCGGGATATCTTATGCTGACCAGCCAGCCCGACCAGCCTTTGATTATATTTGTCAATGTATTGAACAATATCAAAGAAGTAGAAAACCATTTCTTTGCCCAGGATTTCTTAAAAGCGGGATTTAATGTATTTAATTTTGATGGACCCGGCCAGGGTGAAATGCATCAAAAAATGCGTTTAATACCTGATTATGAGAAAGCTATCCATGCTATCATCGACTGGTTTGAAGTAAATAATGACTTTCATATTAATCTAGACCGAATTGGAGTAATGGGAATTAGTTTTGGGGGTTTTTCTTCTATAAAAGCGGCGGCTTTGGATTCCAGGATTGACTGTGTTATCAGTAACGGTGGCTATGCCTATTTCCCACCGCTTTCACATCTTAAGAAACTGAGTATTCCTACCAGACGTTCAATTTATTATATGACCGGCTATCAAAAAATGAGTGAAGTAGATGAACATTTTGGTCATCTGGATATCAAAACATGTCCGCCTCTTGATAGGCCTATGCTGATTATTCAGGGAGGCAAAGATAAAACAGTACCCCCGGAACATGCTGATTATTTTATGGAATGGGCAACAGGTAATGAAAAGGAATTATTTTATATTGAAGATGCTAATCATTGCTGCCAGGATTACTTTGATTTGATTACCCCTTATACAATTGATTGGCTGAGGAAACATTTATTATAATAACGAATATTTTTTAGAAAAGATTAAATTAAATTTATTTAACCATGAAAAAACACCTTCTAAGAAGGTGGTAATGGTTAAATAAAGGTTTTACCATAAAAATATCAAGATAAGCCATATGATAATTTTTCACCTGAAATCCAAAGAGTTATGTTATTTTGAAATATTCAGTTAAATATAAGAAAGAGCATAGCATAAATTAACCAGGAAAAAGGCATACATCTTTTAGAGATTCTTAAAGCCACCCGCTTTGCGGGTGTGATGTTTATTAATCCAGTATTTAACAACGGAATACTATAGATGAAAAATAAAAATAAAAGATTACCCAATAAAATTATATCCGGATTATTTCTTAATAGCTTAAGATGGTATTTGGGAAACATCTTTTCTCTAAACCTGGAAAAGAATGATACCATAAAACTTAACCCTCCATATTTGTTGATCGGAAACCATGCCAATTTTTGGGACGGAGTTTTGGTAAATCTCTTTATCAAGGATCCTATCTGTTTCCTGGTTTCAGATGAATATTTTCGCAAACCCCTTTTAGGATGGCTTCTCCAAATAGAAGGTTCAATCCCCAAGAAAAAATTTTTTGCAGATTTTACGGCAATCAAAGAAGCTTTAAAAGCAAAAGAGACAGGACGTATTATCGGGATTTTCCCGGGAGGCAATCGTAACTGGGATGGCTCCACCGAAGAAATTCTTTTCCCTACTGCTAAACTGATTAAAATGTTAAATATACCGGTGGTACGTGTTTTGTCAAAAGGTTCTTATCTGACTTATCCCCGCTGGGCTAATTTTAAGCGAAGAGGCAAAATATCTTATTCTTATGATTTAATCTTAACAAATGAGAAAATTCAGGAATTGACTGTTGAAGATATTTACCGTGAAGTTACAAAAAGCCTGTCTTACCGGGAATATGATTATCAGAGAACGGCAATGAATAAATATATGGGAAAAAATCTTGCCGAAAGATTGGAATTATTTTTATTCTTATGCCCCAAGTGCCATCAAATAGGTTCACTTCGTTCCAGAGGTGATATTCTCAGTTGTCAGACCTGTGGTTATGAGGTGAAATATAACCAATATGGTTTTCTCAGCTCTGAAAAACAACACCTCTATTTTGATAATCCTGATGATTGGAATCAATGGCAAATCAGCTGGATAAAAGATTTTTTAGAAAAAAGCATTAAAAACGGAAGTCAGGAAACTCTTTTGCAGGATAAGGGAGTCAATATTACCAGCATTATTAAACAGAAAATTCTGGAACAGGTAAAATATGGTGAATTGTCTTTAAGAGGAAAGGAACTTATTCTGAAAACAGATACCTCGGGGGCTTTACATTTTAAGTTAACTATGATTAAAGGACTTAATGTTCAATATAATAATCAGCTCGAGTTTTATTATCAGGATGAATTATATAAATTTAATTTTGATAATCCCTCGATTTCAGCCTATAAATGGTATAAAATAATAAAATTATATCAAAATATATTTTTAATATAAACAGCGTGGAGGAGACATGAATCAAAAATTGGACAAATGATTATAGATTTTTTATGGCTTTCTTTGTTTGTTGGTATCGGTGTGTTCTTTGAAAAGGAAAGTTTATTTTTTTCGCAAATATCTTTTTCCCACCGCTATTATTGCCGGGTTTATCTCTTGCTGCTTGGTCCTGAAATACTAAATATTATACATTTAGATAATGAACGGCTAGGCAGTTTGGTTTATCATCTGATGGCTGTTGGGTTTATAGCTATTGCTGAAAAAGGGAACATACCTAGTAAAAAAATATTGTCAATTCAGGTATTTATATTGTCAGCATTTATGTGGTTCAGGGAATTGTTGGTTTTAATTTCTCTTTTTGGTAAATACTTTTTCCCAGATTTAGTTCCCGCCTTTTGGCTTATTATTGCCATTGGGGTTTGGCCAGGGACCGGGTCAGCTTATGCTATAGGGAAGCCCAGTGGGAGGAAATTGGTTTTTTCAGGGAGGAAACATTGGTCTTTCAATTGCTACCATCGGTTTTCTTTGGGCTTGTATTGTAGGAGTTATCTTTATGAATTACTTTAGTCAGGAAGGGTTTTCAAAATAGAATCTGATAGGGGTAACCGAAAAGAAGAAAAATTCATGAAGAAATGGATTCAGGAGAACTTCCTCTGGGTGCTTCTTTTAGACGACATTTCTATTCAATTGTTTTTGATTGGGTCTGGTGTATTTGGTAACTTATCTAACTTTTTAGGTTTAAATACTATATTGGTTTCGCTGGGTACCTTTGGAGAAACGCTTGCTCAGCTATTCTGGGGATTTCACTTTATTATCAAGGAACCACCTATGCTATTTCTTGAGAATTGGTTTTGACCTATTTAAGAGAATGAAAATAATGACCCATGAATATCCAAATAATTATATGTTACAGAGAATTGCGGGTGGCTCTTTTGACTTCATGATTGCCGCAGCTATTACATGCTGGCTATATGAAAACATTACCTATTATATGATTCCTACTTTGCTCATTACTACTATTGGGGGAATAGTAACAATTTTCTTTATCTTGTGGATGACTCGTCGTATTTTTAAAGAAGATATTTTTGAAAATACCCTATTTTTACGGAACATATACAGGTACCATTTCTACCATGAGCTCTATTAAAAACAAATAGACCCGGGTTTTCATTCAGCATCGGAAAATATTGTCCTGGTAGTGGGGTTGCTCTTTTATTTGGTTTCCTCTTATGGTGATTTTAAATATTCCCATATTCGTATGTTACCAACCAGCCTTCAATGTATCTGCTGACATTTGCTTGCATTTTTGGTTTATTTTGGTATTTTATATTTTATTCTATATAAGAATAAACCCAAGTGATAGAAAGTCTTCAAATAGAAATTTCTAGTCCTGTAAAGTTTATCAAAATGTATTTTATTTAACCATGAAAAACCACCTTCTAAGAAAGTGGTAATGGTTAAATAAAATGGTTTTATCATAAAAAGATTAAGATAAGCTAGATGTCAATTTTCACCTGAAGTTCAATGTAGGAAGTGGGATTGCTAAGAAAAAGCTAAACCTCTTTAAGAGGTTCTTAAAGCCACCCTTTGCGGGTGATATTTACAGTTATGATAAGTTTTTGACAATACAAATAGCTTAAACATAACAAGAATTAATAAATTTATTAAATTAAGGTTGGAGCGAGATGTCAACTGTCATTATTATCGGTGCGATTAATTTGGATTGTATGGTTTATCTTCCTTTATTTTCCGGTTGAAGGAGGAAACTTGCGTGCCAAAGATTTTAAATTCTGTCTTGGTGGCCATGGTGCAAATCAGGCAGTTGCTTTAAATAACTTAAAAGTTAATAATTTATTAATGGGGAAAGTAGGCAATGACTTCGCTGGAGACCATATTCTATCTGTTTTTAAGAAAATATAAGATTAATACAGAATATGTTTTTTAAGAGCAATATTGGTAAACCGGAATATGCTCTATTTTAGTCAGCCCTAACGGTGAAAATACCATTATCGGATTTCCTGCTGTAAACCGTATGGTTCAAGCGGATTTTGATGCGTTTTGAGCCTATTTTTGAATTGGCTGAATGGCTTAGCGTTTCCCTGGAATACCCCAAAGATACAGTGGAATTTGCCTTAAAATTAGCTAAAAAATGTCAATTAAAGACAGTGTTAGACCCTTCTCCGTTAATTGATTTACCCGAAAAAGATTTATGGCCTATGGTAGATTATGCTTTACCCAATCAAAAAGAGTTAAAAATTTTAACCGGAGAGGATGAAATGTTGCAGGGAGCGAATGTACTCAAAGATTGGGGAGCAGGAGAAATAATTGTCAAACAGGGTGCAGGAGGAAGCAGTTTTTTACATCAGGATAACTTAATTAATGTATCTGCCTTTCCAACTAAATCCGTTGTCGATAGCACCGGAGCAGGTGATTTATTCAATGCTGCCTTTATCTATGGAATGATTCAATCCAATTCTATTGCCAGGTCAGTGCAGATTGCCAACCTGGTTGCATCTTATGCAGTTCAGAAGAGGGGAACCTGTGAATCGTTTCCGGATAGAAGGGAAATTGACTGGGGACAGTTAGATAAGAGAAAAAATGATTTATTATTTTAGAGTTAAAAGAGCTTTAGAGAAAATCTTTTTCCAATAAACTTTTAGATGATATAAGGAGCTGTTGTTATGTCAGAAGAATGTACCTTTTGTAAGATTATCAACAAAGAGAAACAGGCTTATTTTGTTTATGAAGATGAGCATTGCGCAGCATTTCTAGATGCTTATCCGGTTAATGAAGGGCACACTCTGGTGGTACCTAAAAGACATTATGAAAATATCTATGATATCCCGGAAGAAATTCTTGCCCATATTATGAAAATAAGCAAGAGACTGGCTTTGGATTATCAAAAAATATTTCACTCAATAGGCTTGAACATTATTCAATCAAACGGAACAGCAGCCAAGCAAACAGTTTTTCATTTCCATTTACACATTATCCCCCGCTATCAGGATGATGGCTTGGCTTTATTTCGGCACCATTTTTCCAGGACCGATAGCGACCTTTCCGAAACTTATCAAAAGATTGTAGCATTTCAAAAACAACTTAAACCATCTTAGTAAGGTAAATTATATGTACCTATTATTAGAATCCTTACAGAAGATAACACAGAAATATCTTTTTGAAAAAAAAGTTATTATTGTACCTTCTTATTTGGATGGAAATACTTTAAAAAAAAATCTTTCCCATGAGGGATTTTCCGCTCTGAATTTCCGGAGTAGTACTCTTTTTGATTTTGCTAAAGAAATTTGTTCGGATGTCGTAATGAAAAAGGGTTTGAAAATCATGGATAGCCCGTTGGGGCAGGTTGTAATATTACAAATACTTAAAGAATTATCTTCACAGGACAGGCTGACTTATTTTCGATTACCTATTATTTCTCCGGGATTGGCAAAATCCATTTTTCGCACAATCAAAGAAATGAGAGTATCCGGTTATTTATCTGGTAATTGGCCTTCTGATGTATTTACAGGTTCGGAAAAAATGAAAGACCTACAGCAGGTTATGCTGGATTATGAAAAACAGTTAGGCAATAGAAATCTGATAGATGAAGCCGGGCTTTATTCTCTGGCAAGAAGGACAAATACAAAGAAAGACAATTCTATTTATATTGTTCCTGCTAATATACAGATGAATGAATTAGAACTGGGATTCTTTAATGAAAAAATCAGACCCACTGCACATATACTTGAAATTTCCTGCCCGGAAGCAACGGTAGCTCCCCATTCCTTTTCTTTAACTGGCGTTCAGGAGAGGTTGCAATGTCAGGAGAAAAAAATTTTTGACTTTTTATTCAGCCGGGATGAAGTCCCTGATAGATTGCCTGAACCGGATATTGAATTCTATCAATCCTATGGAGGATATACGGAAACCAGGGAAGTCCTGAGGTATATTGCTGAGAAGGAATTATCCCTTGATCAGGTCCAGGTTTTCTATACAACACAGGAACCATACTCACAATATTTCTATGAGTTATCTAATTTTTATGATATACCTGTAACTTTTTACAGTGGGATACATATTAAAAATAGTCGTCCGGCCAGATTACTTTTTTCATTAATTGATTGGATAAATGATGATTATAGTGTTGCCAAACTATTTTCATTGTTAAATAGTGATCATATCAATTTGCATTTAGGAGAGCAGTTAGAGATTCGAGAAATGGCATCATTGTTACGTCAATCCCCGGTTGGCTGGGGTAGAAACCGTTATATCCCGGGCATCGAACTGGCTATTAGAGAAAGAGAAAGAAAGATTGAAAATGCTTCTGATGATAATGCTCAAAAATATCTGATTGAAATAGCACATTACCGGGCATTAAAAGATTGGATTGAGAAAATATTTACAGAGATACCCCAAAGCAATTTTCATTATAGAGTGTCTCTTTCTGCCATTGCCCGCGGCTTTGGCAATATTATCAACCAATATGCAAAAATCGAAAAGAATAATAAGAATAATTTTCTTGATGAGGAAGCCAGTTCTATTATCCAGGAAAAAATGGGTATGCTGGAGAAAAACGCCAGGAATGAGTTTTCGCTTAGTGAAGCTTTGCACCTGATTGATGATTTAATAAATGAGATTCGTATTTGCTGCTCGGAGCCGCATGCCGGAAGCCTGCACGTTGCCAGTTACAAGAAGGGTATCTGGATGAATCGACCCTATACCTTTATTGTTGGAATGGACTCTCATAAATTTCCGGGAAATACCGATGAGGGGACAATATTCCTTGATACGGAGAAAAAGTTCTATAAACATTTACTAAGCGATGCACAGAAAAATAAAATTGAGCAATATAGATTACTTCAGCTTATCTTGTCTGCAACAGGGAAAAAAATCTTATCCTTTTCCTGTTTTGATACTGCAGACCAAAGGGAACAGGCTCCTGCTTCAATGCTGTTACAGTTATATCGCCTGAAGGAAAAGGATATTGGAAAGAACTATAATGATTTTTATCAATATTTAGGCGCAAAAAGAATATTAATTCCCAAAAAAAAGTCAGAGATTCTGGATAAGGGGGATATCTTTCTTTATTTTTCAAAACAGGAAAAGAGAAGTTTGGAATTTCTTATTGAACAAGAATATCCCAATATTATAAAAGGAATCAAGGCAGACTTAGAGCGAAAAAAGGAAGAGTTCAATACCTATAATGGTAAGGTTGAAGTTATCGGTAAGAAAGTTGACCCACGTCAAAATCGTGGAATAATCTTATCCAGTTCCAAGCTGGAGCGAATTGCCTATTGTCCTTATCTTTATTTTTTAAATGATATACTGAAGATAAAACCCCCCGAGGAAATGGCCTATGAACCGGGACAATGGATGAGTCCTTTAGAAAGAGGATTGCTTCTCCATCAGATTTATGAAAAATTCTATAAAACACTACTCAGTATTTCTAAAGGAAAATTAGAACCTCCGTCCTTTAAAAAGCACTGGCCTATACTGGAAAATATTGTCCTGGAAAGCCTGGAAGAAAAAAGAAAATACCTGGCACCTCCCGGAGAATTAATTTATCAGGCTGAGAAAAGAGGGATACTGGAGTCCTGTCAAATGTTTTTAACCGGGGAAGAGCAAAATTATCAGGGAGAGGTACCTGAATTCTTTGAACTGGCGTTTGGTACCAGGGATAATGAACACGAGGTTCTGGGAAAAGTCAGGGCAGTGGAATTAACCCTTCCTGATGGTGAGAAAATCAGTTTTCAGGGAAAAATTGACCGGATAGATAGATTACCTGATGATACCTTCAGGATTATTGATTACAAGACGGGAATTTCCAGGGACTATAAAAAGGGAAAAAATTTTCGTCATGGTCAACAGATACAGCATGCCTTATATGCTGTTTCCCTGGAGAAAATATTAGAAAAGAAAGATTATTGTCCTAAGCCGGAAGTTAGCCTGTCAGGTTATTATTTTCCGACTGTTCAGGGTCAAGGGCGTCTTGTCCTCTATGACAGAAAGGATAGAGAACAGGTTCTACAAATTATTGAAATCTTGCTTAATATAGTCACTCAGGGAAATTTTGCCATGACCAAAAAACCGGATGACTTTATGTGCCAGAATTATCAGGATATCATGGAACAGAATGAAATCATTTTTATCGAGGGGAATAAAAGCAAAATATATCAGAATGAACCTGCCCTGGATTGTATAAGGAGGCTACAGAACTTTGAATAAGAATTCCAAAGTAGCATTAAATGACAGTGAAGCCAGAAATCAGATTGTTACCGACCTGAATCATAATTTCCTGGTTGAGGCAAGCGCCGGTTCAGGAAAAACATCCAGCCTGGTAAAAAGAATGGTTGCTCTTATTAGTTCTGGTGAATATTCTGTTGAACATATTACTGCTATTACCTTTACACGCAAAGCTGCCATTGAATTGAAGGAAAGGTTCCAGCAGGAAATTGAAATGGCCTTTATGGATACTGAACAATCCCGGGAAAGGGGCTTGCTGCAACAAGCACTGGCAAATATAGAACAGTGCTATCTTGGAACGATTCATTCCTTTTGTGCACGTATTTTGAGAGAGCGGCCTATTGAAGCAGGTTTAGACCCGGGTTTTAAAGAAATGGATGAGATTGACAATATATTATTTATGGAACAGGCCTGGGAGCAATATTTAAGCAGTCTGAAGATACAGGATTCCCCCCTATTAAAGAAGTTGGAAGAAGCAGGCATTCAGATACGGGAACTTAAGGAATGCTATAAACAGATTTGCCAGTATCCTGAAATACAGATAGTCCGCCAAAAGGCTTCCTGCCCTGATTTGAATCAGGCTATAGAACAGATCATTTCCTTTTCTAAAGAGGCAGTTGAATATATACCCAAGCAGGAAACAGGACAAGGATATGATGCAATTCAACAGGCTGTTCTTTTAGTGCAAAGATTAAAGAACTATAGAGCCTATATGGAAAAAGATTTTAATAAAATTACCTTACTGGAAGCTTTTAATAAAAATTTTGCCGGTTCCGGACAGATAACCCTTAATCGCTGGTTATCAAAAGAAAAAGCCAAAGAATACAGAGATACAATATTGCCCCGGTTAAAAGAGGAATATATAGAACCGGTTATTAAAGAGTGGAGAGAATATTGTCATAATGATATTCTTCAATTTATCCAACCGGCAGTGGATTACTACCATGTTTTTCGAGAGAAACGCTCTATGTTAAATTTCCAGGATTTACTATTAAAAACTGCCTTCCTTTTACGTGATAATCCTGATATTCGTCGATATTTTCAGCAGAAGTATCGTTCCATACTGGTAGATGAATTTCAGGATACTGACCCTATCCAGGCAGAGATTATTTTCTATTTAACCGGACATAATTTCCAGGAAAAAGACTGGAAAAAACTGGTTCCCCGAGCAGGTTCTCTGTTTATTGTCGGTGACCCGCAACAATCTATCTATCATTTTAGAAGAGCAGATATTGCGGTTTATAAACAGGTTAAATCTCTTATTAGAAACAGTAGGGGAAGAGTAATTAAGCTTAATGCCAATTTTCGTTCACTTCATTCTATCGGAAAATATCTTAATCCCCTTTTTAATGAGTTGTTTTCTGCCCGGGAAGGAGAATTACAGGCGAAATATGCGCCTATGCAAACCGTTAGGCAAGACAGGAAGGGACATCTTTCCGGTATTCGACAGATTGTGATTTCCAAGGAGAAAGATAAAACAAAAACAATTGAAAATGATGCCCGGGCAATTGCCCGATTAATCAGGGACTGGATAGACCGGAAGGTCAAGATTATCCGTACGGAAGAGGAATTGAAACAGAATATAGCTCCGGAAGTTAATTTTAGTGATTTTATGATACTATTGCGCTATAAAAGCGGTATGGACATCTATGCCAGAGTACTGTCAGAATATGGAATCCCGGTTACGGTTTCCGGTTATGCTTCCATAAATCAATCCCAGAATATACGTGAATTATTAAAATTATTACGTCTATTAAGGGATCCGGAAAATCAGGTATTATTGGTAGCTGTATTGCGGGGAATATTTTATGGTTTTTCCGATCAGGAACTTTATGAATATAAGGCAGCAGGAGGAAGCTTTGATTTTTTATCTGATATTCCGGAAAACCTGGAAAATGATTTAGCAGAGAAATTCAGGATGGTTTTTGGAAATCTGAGAGATTATTATAAGTGGAGTTCAGAACTATTACCTGTAAATGTGCTGGAAAAAATCATGATTCAATCCGGTCTGCAGCCCTATGCTTGTGGAGATATTGGCGAAGATAATAAAGGAAATGAACTCTATTTTATACTTGAACATCTGAGAAAGTCAGATATCAATGATTTTTACACCTATGACGGGATGGTTGAAACATTGGAAAAGATATGGGAGTCAGGTATTGAAGAGGAATTGGATATGCTGGCTGAGGAAAACACAGTTCGGATTATGAATTTGCACAAAGCCAAGGGATTGGAATCACCTGTTGTATTTCTGGCTATTCCTTATCATAGCAATAACCAGGAACCTGAACATCATATTGAACGTCTTACTGAAATTCCCAGGGGTCATTTTCTGGTTAAGAGGGCACATCTTTATGGTAAGGGTAAAATTATTGCCCAACCCAAAAAATGGAAGGAATATTGCCAGTTAGAGACTTCCTATCTGCAAGCTGAAGAAACACGGCTTCTCTATGTCGCTGCCACCAGGGCAAAAAATTTGTTAGTTATCAGCAGTCTTGGTCAGGGTAATAGCAGTAACAAGAATAATCCGTGGAAACCATTATTAAGAGACATTCAACCGGAAATGGTTCTGGAAATACCGGAAAAGCTAAAAATCGAGAAAAAGAGTAAGAGCAAAATTTATAGTGTGGAAGAATTTGAAAAACAAAAAGAAATGACTGATAGATGGCATAAGCATGCTATAGCTAAAAATTTTCTTGAGAAAACGCCATCAGACCTGGAAAAGTTTGATGAAAATCAATCCAGGCTTATTCCTACTATAGACAAAGGTGGCATACATTGGGGTAATGCCGTACATGGGGTTCTGCAATACCTGGTAAGCAAGCAGCCGTCAGAAGAAATGCTTTTTTTATATATCAATTATTCCCTGGAAAAAAATAATATATCAACTCACCGGATAGATGAACTGTATCAGCTTGTTCAAAAATTCCGGGATAATAAAATATTTTTACGTATAGAAAAGTCTAAAAGGCGATTAACAGAAGTCCCCTTTAACTTAAAAATAATTTCAACAGATCCGCTTTATCAGAAAT
>JAGYIZ010000027.1 GCA_018402425.1 Candidatus Atribacteria bacterium
AAGCATCTGGCTGGGTGCTATTTATTTATCAAGGATCAAAAACCCCCATCTGGCAGACCCTGAGGGATCGCCCGAGAGAAGGGGCAAGTTAGATAGTAACAGAGTTGGGGGGTGTTGTCAAGAAAATATTGGGAAATATTTGAAATATTTTTTTGGTTAGAAATTAAAATAATAAAAGGTACTTTTTTTGTGGTTTTAATTTAATATTTAATGCATTTAACTAACAACGCAACCCATTTGTTATTAATAAAATAATAAAGGGTTGCGTTGTTAGAATAGCATTATTAAAAAGTTAAATATATATTAACTTTTAATATTATACTTCTTACAAACTTCGTCGACTTCAGCATTTTCATGGGTAATCTCTTTTAATGCACCAATGATATTTTTCATATCAGGGTCTCCCCAGACGTTTCTACCAAAGCAAGTTCCCTTACCACCGGCATCCAGAGAATCCTTAGCCATCTGAAGAACTTCTTTCATTGAATCAACCTTGGGTCCACCAAGAATAATTACCGGTACATGAGAATATTTAGTAATCTGACTAAAAGATTCTTTATCTCCGGTATATGGTGCTTTTAGTATGTCCGCACCTAATTCGAGGGCAATACGACAGGCATCAACAATTACTTTTGGATCTTTCCCTTTTTCTTTAGGTAGATTCATGCCCATCTGAACAGGTTCAATCATTATAGGCATTTCGTAGGCATCGCATTCTTCTACCAGGGCACCAATATACTTTATTACGTCAACCTGTTGTTCTAAATCAGTTCCCCAGGAAAATAAAACCTTTATGGCATCAAAATTATACTTTGCAGCTAATTCAACAGAAGAATAATAAGTATTTGCCAGGACGCCTTTTGGTTCTCCTGGAATTTCTCCAAATATCACATAATCCGCTGTCATGATCTTAGGTAAATAGTCCTGAGTACCAAAGTATTTACTTGCTATTTTATTTAGCCCAAAACTCATTAAGGTACCATCAACCTGATATTTGATTAGCTCTTCAATCTTTGCAACAGGATCTTCCAGACCTTTAACTGCTCCCATGTAAAAACCATGATCAATTGGAGTAATTAAAGAATTACCACTCTTGGGATTAAACAAATTGTTTAATCTTTTTTCTTTTAAATTTGACATAAAGTCCTCCTTGTTTTTTATTAAACTGAACTTGAATAATCGAGTTCAGAAATCTTATGATTTATATCTTTTAATGCAGGATATATTTCCTTAAATATATCAAATTTTTGGTTATACAGGCTCACTTTATTTTTATTTGGCAGATAGTCCTTTTCAACTTTAGCCAATTCCTTGGATTTCGATTCCATGGATTTAAATAGGCTAATTCCATATCCTGCTAATATAGATGCCCCCAGGGCACCTCCTTCTTTATATATCATGCTGATTACTTTTCGATTTAGGATATCTGCTTTCAATTGATTCCATTTTTCTGATTTTGAGCCACCACCGATAACCGCAAATCTCTTTTTCTCTAATCCTAATTTTTCTAATGCCTTCATACTAATATCCAAACTAAAAGTAACACCTTCCATAACAGCATCAATCATTTGCTTCTTATTGCTTGCCAAACTTAAACCAATAAATGCCCCTTTCGAAAGAGAGTCCCACCATGGAGTACCACTTCCCGCTAAATGAGGAAGAAAAAAAACATCTGAAATAGGTCTTTCCCCTTGCTCAATTAAATCATATACATTTATTCCTCTTTCCCGGGCTTCTTTTATCTCTTCCTGACAAAAATTATTTCTAAACCATTTCAAGGAACCTCCCCCGGTCCACAAAACGGTCATATTAGCAAATTGATCTTTAATAGCTGTGGGAACCTTAATAAAATGATGATTGAATAGCTCATCATCACTAATTGTTTTCGGTAATATAATTGTTGAACATTCCACCGTACCGGTAGAACAGGACGAATCTCCCGGCTCTACCGTCCCAGTGCCCAGTGCGTTACACAACTGGTCCATAGCACCCAAAGATACATCTATCCTTGAACCAGGTTTAAAACCTAATTCAGTTGCTATTTCTGAGGACAAAGTCCCTAGATGTTCACCACTTGCGCCTACCAGAGGCAATTTTTTCTTATCGATTTTAGCCCATTCAAGCACTTCATCGTTTATTTTCTTATTATTTATGTCATAATATAAAGTTGCAGAAGCTGAGCTACCATCCATTATAGCACTAAATCCCAGCTTTAAATTGATCCAGGATAATACATCAAGAAATTTTGCAGCATTCTTATAAATATCGGGCATATTATCTCTAATCCAGAGAATTTTAGTTAACGGACACATTGTATGTGCCCATCTTCCGGAATATTCAAAAATGTACTTATCTCCAAAACGTTCCTCTACTTGTTTTACATATTTAGAGCTGCGTATATCAGCAGATAGCATTGCAGGATACAATATTGCATTATCTTTTCCTATAGGAATAACTGCATCACCTAAAACAGAAAAACTCATAGCGAAATTCTTTTCTTTTGAATAGTTTACATTTTTTGAAATATTATCTTTGAGAGCATCCCAAATCAGGAGAGGGTCCAATTCAACCCAACCAGATTGAGGTGTTGATACAGAATATTCAGTATAGCTCTCACTAACAATCTTTCCATTAATATCGTATAATACCGCTTTTGTACCAGTAGTGCCTAAATCAATTCCTAAAATTTGCATACAGAATTCTCCTTAGTTTAAAAAATCTAAATAACTTATTTGGTCAATTTTAGAAATAAAATAAATTATACTTTCTCTATATTTTATTTTTACTATCTTCTAAAAATTGAATTGATTTTTTTATTGATACCCCTTAATTTAATATATGCTTCTTTAAATATTTCATACTTCTTATCATAAATTTCTATAAACCTGTCAGAGGGGTAGAATACTTTATTTATTTTGTTTACCTTTTTGGCAATTTCAGTTAAATCTTGATATAATCCTCTACCATAACCAGCCAATAAAGCAGCACCCAAGGAGCCTCCTTCCTGCCTTTCTAATCTGAATATTGGTTTTTTAACAATATCAGATTTTATTTGAAGCCATTTGGAAGATCTGGATCCGCCTCCCACCACACATATTTTTTCAACCTCTATACCGGCCTTTTGCAATTGTTCCAAATTGTATCTCAAATCAAAAGAAACGCCTTCCAATATGGCATCAACGAAATTCTGCTTACCAGAAGAAAGATTTAAACCTAAGTATGTTCCTCTAGCCATAGAATCCCAGAAAGGTGGTCCGGTTCCTGAAAGATAGGGTAAAAATAACTCTTTACTCGGATTTATTTCTTCTCCGATTAACTCTTTATATAAATTATTATTGGCTTGCTCAGTGATTTTTCTATTATAATCTCCCAAATTGTCCCTATACCACCTGAGTGATCCACCTCCTGCCCATAAGAAACTAAAGGTAACATATTGTTCGGGAATAGCGGAAACTGAGCGATAATAATTTCCCGGAAATAACTTAATGTCATCTATTTCATCAGGCAAAATTGTTGTTGTTGCCTCTACTGTTCCTATCGAACAGACCATTTCTTTTGGTGATACTGTTCCGGTACCCAAAGCATTGCATATCTGATCCATCCCACCACTAACAACAGCTACTTTACTTTTTCCAGAAAAACCTAATTCCAGTTTTATTTCTTCAGATAGTTGACCAAGATATCTTCCCGAAGGAACTAAACGAGGCAGCTTCTGCTTAGGTATATTTGACCAATCTAAAATGTCATCATCATAACATTTTTTATTGATGTCAAAGAAAAGTGTTCCTGAGGCAGATGAATAATCTGTCGTAGGGTTAAAACCCAATTTTACTAGAATCCAACTTTGATAATCTAAAAACCAACTCGAATTTTCATATAGATTATTATTATAATCCTGTAACCAGAGCAACCGGTTTAAAATTGACATGGAATGCGGCATGCGCCCGGTCTTCAAATATAGCTCTTTTAGATTTAGTTGTTTTGATATTTTTCTAGAATACCCTGAACTCCTGGTATCTGAAGATAATATCGAAGGAACTATTGGATTAAAGGCCTCATCTGTAATAATGAGTGCGTCTCCTAAGACTGAAAAACTCATTACATATTCTGTATATTCCTGATTAAGATTATTCAATAGACGATTTAATATTTTCTTAAATGATTCCCAAATAAGTGTTGGGTCAAGCTCAACCACACCAGAAAAAGGACTCTGAACTGTATAAGTTGCACTGTCACTCTTTAAAATATCCGCTTTTTCATTATAAACAGACATCTTTAGTCCAGAAGTACCAATGTCGATGCCAATTATTTTCATTATCCTTCAACCTTCTGATAAACCCTGTAAATACCTAAATAAAATCTACATATATGGGTATATTTTCATACCCCCTCTTTATTTTTATGTATTAATTCATCTATTATTGACGCTGGAACCTCTTAATAGCCAAAGCACCAATCAACACCAGACCAAGCATTATTTGTTGCCAATAAGAAGATACGCCCATAATTGTCAATCCATTATTTAAAATGGTAACCACAAGTGCACCAACGAATGTCCCCTTTATTGTTCCTATACCACCAGTCATTGCTGTACCACCCAGGATAACAGCCGTAATTGCATCCAATTCTTTCATCTGACCGGTAATGGGGCTACCAACACCGAGCCTGGAAGCAGTTATAATTCCTGCAATAGCAGAACAAATACCAATAATAGCAAAAATTATCAATAGAATTCGGTTATTCGAAATACCGGCTAGCCTTGCTGCCTCCGGATTGCTTCCGATTGCCCTTGTGTAGGTACCAAAAGTTGTTCGGCTCATTAAAAATTCCATCACTAAAAAGATAACAAGAAGGGCAATAACCGGCACTGGGATAATTCCAATCTTTGCCTGACCAAGCCAGTAGTATGAAGGCTGTATTCCCTGGCTAATCGTAGTTCCACCTCTCATCAATAAAGCCAGACCTCTTGCAATGGTCATCATTGCCAAAGTCGCAATAAAAGAGGGTAATTTAAAAAAAGTAACCATAAAACCGTCAAATAAGCCGATAAGTGCGCCTATAGCAATTGTAATAAGAAAGCCCAATAAGACATTAACCCCCGCTACTGAGAGAGCCATGAAGATCATTCCAGATAAAGCCAAGACTGAACCTACGGATAAATCAATATTGGCAGAGGTGATAACAAATGTCATGCCAAAAGCAATAATTGCCGTAATGGAAACCTGGGTTAAGATGTTGATCATATTATAGAGACTAAAAAATCGACTGCTAATAATAGCAAAAAAGATGAGTAAAAATATTAATGCACTAAAAGCAGGGTTATTTAATATAAAATATATTATTGATTTCTTTGATTTTCCTTTACTATCACTATTCTTCTGGTTATTCATATCCTTTTTGATAACATAGCAATATGTTTGTTTCTCCTTTTCAATATTCAAATGCCTTTTATTATCTTCTAATATCGTTAACTTGCTACTCTTTTATCTTTGTTTGTAATTTAGAATAAATCATGCCATCTTTTCAATAATTTTTGGATTCTTTAATATCATCTCCGGTCAAAATATCCGAATATGGCCCTGTTTCATTACCACAACCCCTGAAACTGGTAGAACAAGTTCCGGTAATTTCAGCTGACATAATAATTGCCCTTCCATCTTTTGAGGTAACAAAAGTGCATCAAGTCATGCATCTCCTCTTTATCTTTTATGTCTATTCCCCGTGAAGGTTCATTTAAAAGAAGAAAATCAGAATCAGTATTTTACCAGCCTTGCAAATAAAGCTTCTGTTGATTGCCTCCACTTAATGATGGCATAGATTGATTTACTCCGGTTGTTTTAATGCTGAAACGTTCAATAAATTCTTTTGAACATTGTAATTTTTTTTTGTGGTTAATAATACCATTTTTGGATGATACTTTTCCATATTCTCAAGTAGCATTTTCCCTACCGTCATTGTCTGTAAAATTCTTCATTTAGACGGTCATCAGTTCAAATAAGCTATACCATTTTGAATTGCTTGTTTGGGACTAAAATTTTACCTTTTTACCCCTAAAATAATTTCACCACTATCATATTTCCGTCTAAAGATCGATTTAATCAAATGAGTCCTCCTGAACCTAACAGCCCGGCAAAACCAAGTATTTCCCCCTCTCTAACTTTAAATGAGACATTCTTTAAAATAACCTTGGAGTTAAATTCTTTTACCCAAGAATTATTGTTTCATTTAAGGGGTTATCTTTAGAAAATTTCTTAGCCTGCTGGTTTTCAGCTATTTTGCTGCCAACCATTGTCTCTGTTAGTTTCTGTGGATTAGTATCCTTAGTATTAACCACTTGTTGTAATTTTCCATCTTTCAAAACCGCAATTCTGTTAGTAATTTTAAAAACTTCATCAAGATGATGTGATACAAATATAAATGAAAGGTTCTCTTCCTCACTTAATTTACGAATAATATCAAACAATTTCTCTGCTTCATTTCTTGATAAAGATGAAGTTGGTTCGTCAAGTGCAATAACCTTGGCATTAAGTGAAATTGCCCTGACAATAGCTACTAATTGTTTTTCATCAGCGCTCAAATTATAAACTGGCACTTTGAGTTTAAAATCAACTCCTACTTTATCCATTACTGATTTGGCTTTTTTAAGCTGTGCTTTATGATCAATTAGGCCAAACCCTCTGCTTGTTTCATTTCCCAATAAAATATTCTCTTCTGCTGTTAATTCTAAAGCCAATCCTAAGCCCTGATACACCATGCTAATGCCTTTTAATCTTCTTTCATAAGGATTGCCGGTTAATTTTTCTCCATTAAATATAATTTCACCGCTGGTTTCAGGTACAGCTCCGGAAAGTATATTCAATAATGTAGATTTACCAGCACCATTTTCTCCCATCAATCCAAATATTTCTCCCTTTCGGATACTAAAAGAAACATCATTTACGGCAATGGTGCCCGGATAATATTTTGTTATATTTTTAAATTCAAGGATATCTTGATTGTTATTTGCCATTCCAAATACCTCGTTTGTATAATTTACCAATAATCTAACATTTTCATTATCATAAAATTAAATAAAAACAATATCTATAATTTTGGGTATCAGTCTTATTGGTAGCTTTATATGGCTAATATCTTAATTTATAATGTTAAAGATTTTTTTAAGTAATATTTCAAAATTTAGATAGGCCTCTTTCTAAAGCTTCACTAATTAAATCTCAAAACTTAGAAAATATATAATATTAAAACATTGAATTTACTATAATATTTATTGTGCTAATACTCATAAAGAGCAGAACCACGTTTATGCAGTTCTACTCTTTATGAATTTATTTATCTACTATTTTACAGGTTCGCTTATCGGGAATTCAATATCGACTGTTCTGGAAATTGCCTCACCTGATTCAACCATCTCTGCTGCATCAATATAGAAAGGTTGGAAAGGTAAATGGGTTGGGGTACAGGTAATTTTTGTGTAAGTAGGAACTTCTTTGCCTTCTAATAAATCAAGCAATCTTAAAGCAGCAACATAACCAATAACCTGTGGATGTTGTGCACCGGTACATTTAAAAGCAGTACCTGCATTTATCGCATTTACTGCTTCAACCTGGCCGTCTACGCCTGTTACAATAACTTCATCTTCTTTTCCAGCTTCTTGAACGGCTTTTAAGGCACCCATAGCAAAGTTATCATTACAACCGAAAAACATTCCGTCTAAATCTTCATTAGCAGTAAGTAAATTTTGAGCAAACTGATAACCTTCATCAACTGCTACGCCTTTTTGTTCTTGTGTGCCAACGATTTCGATCAAACCTTCAGGTCCTTCCGAAATAGCCTTTTCAAATCCTTCTTGACGGTCTCTGCAGGAATTTGCCTGGCTGAAAAGACCACATATTATTTTAAATGGTCTTTCTTGATCAGTGGTTTGTTCAAGTTGTGTGTAATACTTATTCATCCAGTCACCAACAACATAACCAGCATAATAATTATCTGATTCTACGGTAGCACTAACAGGTGCATTAAATACAGTCATGTCGCCAGTTACAACCGGTATGCCTGCATCTCTTACTCTGGTAACTGCTGAGGCCAAAGCAAAACTATCAACAGGAGTTAACAACATTCCCTTAACACCTATAGCAATAAAATTGTCAATATCTGCTGACTGTTTGTCAACTTTTGTTTCACCATCAGAAATAATTACTTCATAACCTGCATCTTCAAATACTCCTTTTGCAGAATCATGAAGAAGGACAAAGAATGGATTGTTCTGTCCCCATCCAGCAATAGCAATGGTTCCTTTCTGTGCTAAACCATTCACGCTAAAGGCACATAACAATACAAGTACTACTAAAAACAAACTTATTTTTTTCATTGTATTTTCTCCTTTTCCTTTTTTGTATTTTTTCTTATTAAGATTCTAATCAAAGGCATCTATATATACTATTTTATCGTAGCCGTTAATATATAATCAATTCTCTTTTCTACTATCCTACTGTCCTACTGTTCTTCTCATTTTATCTTATCAAATTTAGCTTGTTCTAAATAGTTTACCTCTTATTATTGAACTATTTCACTTCCTTCCCGAGGTATTCTAAATATTATGCTAAGATTACCATTCTATTTATATACATTTGAATTTCAATGCCGAAACATTCTTCAAATGTATATTCACTCCAATTCATTAACGACTAGCTTTGTTTTTTTGCCTTCTGGAATTGTCAAGGGACTTATTAACTTAATCCACAATAGCTAACTTTTTTCATTATATTACAAAACCTTATCTTATTCAAATAAAAAAATGACTTGAAAAGAAGAAAATCTTAATTTATTTTTTCTATGAAAAACCTATGGATTCTTAAATCATCCCCTAACTCAGGATGGAATGATGAGACTAAAATATTTTTCTGTTGAGCTAATACGATATTTTCTCTAAAACTGGCTAATATTCTTACTTCCTTCCCTGCTTTAGAGATATAAGGTGCCCTAATAAATATTCCTCTAAATAAAGGGGGTGTGATGCCATTGATTTCTAATTCTGCTTCAAAACTGTTAATCTGTCTGCCAAAGGCATTTCTTCTAACCGTGATATCAATTAAACCTAAAATGTCTTGTTTTTGTCCTTCAATCTGTTTTGCAAGTAGAATCATCCCGGCACAGGTACCAAAAATCGGAAGACCGTAACGATTATAGAGTTCAGCAATTTTTTCATTTAAGTGGTATTTTACAAGTAATTTGCTAATAGTTGTGCTTTCTCCGCCAGGTATAATTAACCGCTTAACCTGGTTTAGATGTGCTATGGTTTTTACTGGTATTGGTTGATGACCGCATTTTTCTATCATCTTTAAATGCTCCTGGACAGCTCCCTGTAAAGCCAAAACCCCTACTTTCATTCTTTCTGCTCCTTATCTAGTGTCTTTGCTACTAAACTCGCTATTATTGACCAGATTATTGTAATATTACCATCCTCTTACTTGCATCTTTTCTGACTCAGGTATTTCATCTATCGCAATACCCTTCATTGCTTCTCCTAATCCTTCAGATACACTGGCAAGCACCTTGGGGTCATTATAGTGTGTTGTAGCTTCTACAATTGATTTTGCTCTCTGTTCCGGGTTGTCTGACTTAAATATCCCTGACCCAACAAATACACCATCACAACCCAATTGCATCATCAAAGCTGCATCAGCCGGAGTAGCAATACCACCTGCAGCAAAATTTACCACTGGTAGCCTACCCAGCGCAGCAGTTTCCTGAATTAATTCAAATGGAGCACCATATTCTTTTGCTTTAACAATCAACTCTTCTTTGCCCAGACCCTTTAAAGCACGTATCTCTTCATTTACACAGCGCATATGTTTGACTGCTTCAATTATGTTTCCGGTCCCGGCTTCTCCCTTTGTTCTTATCATATCTGCACCCTCTGCTATTCTCCTTAAGGCTTCACCAAGGTTTCTGGCACCACAAACAAAAGGTACCTTGAAATTACTTTTATTAATATGGTATTTTTCATCTGCCGGGGTAAGAACTTCACTTTCGTCAATATAGTCTACCTCTAATGCTTCCAGTATTTGCGCTTCTACAAAATGACCAATTCTTGCTTTTGCCATCACCGGAATAGTAACTGCTTTCATAATCTCTTTTATCTTCTTGGGATCTGCCATCCTGGCAACACCACCGGCAGCCCGAATATCAGCGGGAACCCTTTCTAATGCCATAACAGCTACCGCTCCAGCATCTTCCGCAATTTTTGCCTGTTCGGCATTTACCACATCCATTATCACTCCACCCTTAAGCATTTGAGCTAAACCTCTTTTTGTCTTATCAGTAGATTTTTCTATCATATTATATTCCTCCTTTTTAATAAGTAATAATTCAACAAATTTTATCCTATCCTCTTTTATCATTATATTATATCTGTAAAATCCTAAAAAGATAGAAAAAAGACTGCCATTGGTAAAAATCTACCTATAGCAGTCTTGACAAATATACTGAAGGGAGGTGCTCTTATAGTAAATCTTTTAAGAAGCCTCCGTTATATAATTTGTTTTACTTTTTTATTTTTCCCCACATAATATAAGCAATCTCTCCCAATTATCATCAATATCCTTTTGAATCTCTTCAACAAGTTGCTTATTCTCAGGTCTTAAA
Source organism: Candidatus Atribacteria bacterium (assembly GCA_018402425.1). GTDB lineage: Bacteria > Atribacterota > Phoenicimicrobiia > Phoenicimicrobiales > Stramentimicrobiaceae > Oleincola > Oleincola secundus. The sequence continues at coordinate 10,645 of JAGYIZ010000027.1, forward strand.
GCATTCTTATATCTTCCCTGTGGTTCCATCCATTCGGTTACTGGTTTTCTTTCTTTGGGTTTATAGTTTAATTTCCATTTACCGTTCTCTACCTCATACAATGGCCAAAAATTAGTCTGAACAGATAATTTTGCCATTTTTATAGTTTTCTCTGACGGAAAACGCCAACCCCTTGGACAGGGAGATAAGACATTCAAAAAAGCAGGCCCTTTGGTGTAAAATGCCTTATGCGCTTTATCAATCAAGTCACTCCAACGCCAGATAGATGCCTGCGCAACATAAGGTATTTTATGAGCTGCGATAATTCCTGTTAAATCTTTTCTATACTGGGTTTTACCCGGAATAACTTCCCCGCATGGTGATGTAGTTGTCCAAACACCGCGAGGTGTGGCACTGGACCGTTGAATACCGGTATTCATATATGCTTCATTATCATAACAAACATACACAAAATCATGTCCACGCTCTAATGCGCCTGATAATGACTGTAAACCGATATCGTAAGTACCGCCATCACCGCCAAAAGCAATAAATTTCATCTCTTTATCTATCTTTCCCTGTTTTTTAAGGGACTGGTACATTGCTTCTACTCCACTAATCGTAGCTGCTGCATTTTCAAATGCATTGTGGATAAAAGATGAGCGCCAACTGGTATAAGGATAAATGGTTGTCGCCACTTCCAAACAACCGGTGGCACTGGCTACTACCACAGGATCATCACAAGCAGATAATATCTGCCTTACAGCAATAGATGCACCACATCCGGCACACAAGCGATGTCCCGAACTTAAGATATCTTGTTTTTTAGATACTTCTTTTAATTTTGCCATCTTGTTTCACCCCCTACTCCCTTACTCCAAGATATTGAATTCGTTCTTTTACTTTACCGGACTTTGCAATAGCATCCAATTGATTATATACACCTTCGATGTCCTGCTCATTAATATCCCGTCCACCTAATCCGTATATAATATCTATATTTTCCGGTATCTTACCAAACTCCATCATCGCTGACCTGATTTCAGTGAAAAGAGGTCCGCCAAAAGCACCAAATGAATCAGATCTATCAAGAATAGCAACTGCCTTAAGATGAGACAAAGCCTTTGCAATTTCCTGGTAAGGGAATGGTCTGAAAACTCTGGGTTTTAACAATCCAACCTTTTTCCCTTTTGCTCTCATTTCATCCACAACTTCCTTTGTAGTACCTGCAGTCGAAGACAAGACAACAATAGCTGTTTCTGCATCTTCTAATTGATAACTTTCAAACAAACCATAAGGCCTTCCGGAAATCTTCTCAAATTCCTTAGCCACATCCAATATAATTGGTTTTGAATTCTTGATATCTTCAGCTTGCTGGCGTTTATGTTCAAAGTAATAATCGTAAAGATCAAGGGGACCGTAAGTCAATGGTTTTTCCGGATCTAAAAGAGGATTATTTGGCTGATAATCGCCGACAAAATTATGAACAACCTCATCATCTAAAAAATCTACCATTTCAATCCCATGACTGGTAATAAATCCATCATACATTACCATGACCGGAAGTCTAACTTTCATATTTTCAGCAATTCGAATTGCCTGGATTGTATTATCATATGCTTCCTGAGCATTTTCAGAATAAAGTTGTAGCCATCCCGAATCCCTGGCAGCCATAGAATCACTGTGGTCACAATGAATATTAATTGGACCTGATAATGCCCGGTTAACAACCGGCATAACAATTGGCAATTTGCTGGAAGCTGCAATATAAACAATTTCAAACATTAGTGCCAATCCGTTAGCTGCAGTGGCAGTCATTACCCTTCCTCCTGCAGCAGCTGCGCCTACACAGGCACTCATAGCACTATGTTCACTTTCTACGGTTACAAATTCAGTTTTAACTAATCCATCTGCAACATATTCCGAAAATTTCTGTACTAATGCTGTTTGCGGGGTAATTGGATAAGCAGCCATAACATCAGGGTTTATCTGCTTAATGGCATATGCAGCAGCATCATTCCCAGTAATCGCTACCGTATTTTTACTCATTTCTTTCCTCCTTTCTCGGTTTTCTCATTTCTGAATTCACTTTCATCCACCATTGTAATAGCATTAACTGGGCATTCAGCAGCGCAAATACCACAACCCTTACAATGATCATAATCAATTTTTTTAATCTTTCCATCCTTGACAATAATTGAGGAATCCGGACAGTAGACCCAACAGATTAAGCAATTAGTGCATTTATTTTCATCTCTTACCGGTCTCAGGGAACGCCATGAACCCGTCTCATATTTTTCAGAATTACCTGCCTCTAATATGAGTCCTCCTTTTGGTATTTCCTTCCATCCTTTTTGTTTATTGGTAGTCATTCGCTTTCCACCTCCTGATATGCTCTCTTTATGGCATTAACATTTCCATCAATAATTTTTTGACTAAATTTGCCGGCAAATTTTTTCTTAATATCATCAATTACATTATCTAATTTCAGTAATTCTGTAGCCTTGATGAGTGCTCCAATCATTGGCGTATTGGGCATTGGCCTTCCTAATTCTTCTAAAGCAATCTTGCTTGCATCAACGGTAAACACTTTTCTGCCCTTTAGCTGAAGCTTATTTCTGATCTGTGCAGGGCTTTCACTGGTATTAATAACAATTATACCGTCATCTGTTAATCCCTCGGTAATATCTACCGGTCCAATCAAAGTTGGGTCCAGCACAGCTACCATGTTCGGATTAGTCACATGACAGTGAATCCTTATTGGCGTGTCACTTATTCTGGTAAAGGATTGAATGGGTGCTCCCATCCTTTCAGGGCCATATTCAGGAAATGCCTGAATATATTTATCTTCAGCAAGAGCCGAAGTTGCCAGTAACTTGGAAGCAGTTACAGCTCCCTGTCCACCTCGACCATGCCATCGTACTTCAGTAATTTTTTTCATAAAAACATCCTCCATTCTCGTTAAACTAATTTTCATTCTTAAAAATCTGTCTACCCATTAAAGCCTGGGACAATGTTACCTCATCCGCATATTCCAGGTCTCCGCCTATCGGTACTCCATAGGCAATCCTGGTAATCTTGATACCTAAAGGCTTAATCAACTTTGCAATATATGAACCGGTTACCTCTCCTTCAATATTGGGGTTAGTAGCTAGAATGACCTCTTTAATTTTTTCTTTTTTCAGTCGGGACATAAGATGGTCAATAGTCAGATGGTCCGGCTCTACACCATCTAAGGGAGAAATTGCTCCCTGCAAGACATGATACAATCCCCTGAATCCCCCTGTTTTTTCTATCGCCATCAGGTCTCTGGCCGTCTCCACTATACATATTGTGTCTTTCTCTCTGCTCGGGTCCTGACATATCTCACATATCTTCTGATCGGTAAGGTTATGACAAATTTGACATCGCTTTACTTGTTCTTTAGCGTTAATTATAGATTGTGCTAATATGCCGGCTTCTTCTTTAGGGGTATTTAAAATATATAATGCTAACCTTTGTGCAGTTTTTGGACCGATACCAGGCAGCTTTGATAATTCATCAATAAGTCTGGCTAAAGGTCTGGTAAATCTATAGGCCATATCAATATCCCTTAAAACATACCCGGTAAATTGATTCCACCGGTTAATTTGCTCATCTCTTCATTTACCATTTCCTTGGATTGTCTAATTCCTTCATTCACTGCTGCCAATACCAAGTCTTCCAGCATTTCTTTGTCTTCCGGGTCAATAATATCGGGTTCAATATGTATTTCCTTGATTTCCTGCTGGCCATTAATTACCAATTCAACCATCCCTCCACCGGAAGTAACCTTGATTTCCTTCTGTGCCAGCTCTCCTTTGATTGCCTCCATTTTCTTTTGCATATCCTGAGCTTGCTTCATTAAAAATTTCATATCCATTTTAACTAACCTCGTTTTTTCTAATCTTCAATAATTTTTCCTCCAAATAAATCACGAGCTTCCTTTAGAATCCCATTATCAGATAAATTATCTTTTTTAATCTGCTCCGAAGATTCATTTTGTGCACCCGAATTAATAGACTCATGATTTATGGCATCTTTATTTTCTATTTTACCTTTATTTTCGTCTAAATCAAAATGAGTAAAGCCTGTATTGTTGTTATTTTCAGTAATAAAACAATTTATTTTTATCTTAAAATTAGCCTCTTCGCTAAGAATTGCTTCAACTTTTTCTCTATTCTCTCTTTTTTCCAAGCTTTCTTTGTGAAAAAGGCAATCATGGTGAAAACCAATCATCAACTGATTACCTTCAATATAAACCTCACTATTGGCCGTCAGGAAAGCATGAAGCGAAATTCTTTCACTTTTTACTCTGGAAAGTACCTTGGGCCAAATTTCATTAAATTGACATTTCCCCTGGTCATTATTATTAGATTTACTTGCCTTCTTAGAAGATTGTGCTTCCTTTTTTTTGTTTCCCTTATGAAAAGATTCTTCTCTCTTTTTTTCAGCAGTCTCCTTTTTATTAACTATTGGCTTGTCGGCACTTTCCTTTTTTTGATTTTCATTTTTATTTTGAGTCATTTTTACAACCAATAGTTCTAATAAAATCCATGGATAATGATGGTATTTTATTTTATCCTCAATTTTATTCAATTCTTCAATCGTATCTATCATAATTTTCTTATCAATTGCCGCAGCTAATTCTAATAACTGATCTGAGTTTTCTTCTTCCGGCATAGAGCTATAATTACTATTATTTCCTAAAATTTTAATCAGTGATAGTTTGTGGATATAAACAATCATATCCTGGACAAATTGATGCAAATCAACGCCTTCTTTGACCAATTTATCAATTAATTCAAGGCCTTCTTTGGTATCCTGATTAGCAATAGCTCTGGTTAACTGTAAAAACAATTTTTGTGGGATAATCCCCAAAAGCTCTTTTACATCTTCATAGGTTACCTTATTCTCACTAAAACTAATAACCTGGTCAAGAATACTCTCTGCATCTCGCATCGAACCAGTAGCGCTTTCGGCAATCAAGCGAAGAGAGGGTAAATCAATATTTAATTTATCTTCTTCAATTATCTTTTTTAATTTTTCCACAATTTCATCTATGGATATTCTTCGGAAATTAAAACATTGACAACGTGATAAGATTGTATTTGGAACCTTATGAGGTGCAGTGGTAGCAAATATAAACAATACTTGACTGGGAGGTTCTTCCAATGTCTTTAACAAGGCGTTAAAGGCTTCATTGGTAAGCATATGCACTTCATCAATAATGTATACCTTATATTTTCCTTCAGCCGGAGCAAAGCCAATTTTGCTTCTCAATTCTCTTATTTCATCAATGCCACGATTTGAAGCACCGTCAATTTCCACTACATCCATGGACTGTCCATTATTAATTCGAATGCATTGATTGCATTTATTGCATGGATGATCGGTTGGCCCTTCCTGGCAATTCAATGCTTTTGCCAGAATTCTAGCAGTGGTTGTCTTTCCAACACCCCTTGGCCCTGAAAAAATGTATGCATGCGCAATTCGGTTAAGCTTAATAGCATTCATTAGGGTCCGGGTAATGTGCTTTTGTCCAACGATATCTTCAAAAAACCCTGGTCTCCATTTTCTATATATTGATTGGTATTGAGTCATTAGTAATTCCTATTTATAGTTTTGTAGTTATAAAGAGTTTTCTAAGTATGATCGTGCCCTACCTTCGATCTATTCTCCCAAGCGATATTGAAACAGTTAACTCCAACCAGGTTTACCTACGGCACCCAAAGAGATTTGCTTACCGCTGCTTCCTTCCGGACCTGACGGGATTCGCAATTCTTTGCTGCATAGGACCCGGCTTTCATCGCCACTTATTTCAGTCAGACCTTGAAAAAATACGACCTCAGGTAGGCATTCGACCCTGCTGTAGCGGATTGCAGGTTCAGGGCACCGCTAACTCCCCGTCTAGCACGATCATCTTTTCAAATAAATATCGCACCCGCATAGCGGGTGGCTTTAAGAACCTCTAAAGAGGTTTAACTTTTTAGCTCTTTTTCTTTCAATTTTTTATTTAACCTTTAGCTATAATATTTCTAAGCAATCGTACTTCCAACTTTGTACTTCAGGTGAAAAATTGTCATCTAGCTACTCTTAACTTTTTTATGTACAACCCATTTATTTAACCATTACCATCTTCTTAGAAGGTGGGTTTTTATGGTTAAATAAATTACGAATTATGGCGGAGAGGGCGGGATTCGAACCCGCGAGGCAGCTTTTGGCCGCCCAATCGCTCTCCAGGCGATCCCGTTATGACCACTTCGGTACCTCTCCTACTCCTTTATTTATGATAGACAAGACAAATCATCCTGTCAACTGAAGCAATTTTTTCCCTTTATATTTCTTTAAAAATAGTAACAAAAGACAGTTTAATATTGTAATACATTTTTGATAAAAAAGCTACTAGCAAAATAAATTATATTTAGATTAAACATTATCAAATTATATAAACAATCAGTAAATGTTGAAGAATAATTTTGTTTTTTTTCGATTATCTGCTTCTGTTAACTCCGATTCGTTGGCAATAACTAACAATCTTACATTGAGAGCATAATGGGGATATCGGCTTGCAAATAATCTGACCATGGGCAACTAAAAGTGTATTAAAATAAATCCAATATTTTTTCGGCAATACTATCTGTAAATCCTGCTCAGTCTCCTGGGGTATTTTTGTTTTGATAAGGCCAATGCGATTCGAAATTCGGTGAACATGAGTATCTACAGTTATGCTGTCTATGTTAAAAGCGATACCTAATACTAAATTTGCTGTCTTTCTACCTACACCGGGAAGTTGGATTAGATCACTCAGCGTATTCGGCACTTTTCCCCTGTATTTTTTTAAAATCAGTTCGGCAATTTTTTTGATATTTTTTGACTTTACCCGATAAAAACCTACAGGGTAAATTAAATTGGCAATCTCCTCTTCTGACATCAGGGATAGTCTTTCCGGGTCAGGTGCTTTTGAAAATAATCTTTCTGATGCCCTGGCAGTTACTTCATCTTTGGTTCGGGATGACATAACAGTACTGATTAATATGCGATATGGATATTCTCCTTCTCTCTTCATCTGATTCATTAACGGAAAATGCCCGTGAGATTGAATCTCACGGGACAATTCTTCCATCAGACCATCATATTGAATTGACCTGGCATAAGGCAGTATCATAAATTTACTCCTGAAAGATAATTGGTAATCAATTACCGGTAGGTTTTCGCTTTATTTGATACATATAAGCCTATTCATTAAATCAGTCATCACTTATTTTCAGATGAACTAGCATAGGCAACAATACTATCAATGTTTTCCTTACGACTAAAATCTGCCGGTTTCTGGTAGGCATTCAGCATTCCTTTTTCATCAGCTGTCAAAACTTTCTTGCGCTTTAATTTCCATTGCAGTAATTTCATTAACAGCTTATCAAAAAAAGGCAGTTTGTTGTAATTAAAACCCCCACGAAGATAATAAAACCGAATCTGCTCCAATTGTTCTTTGTTAAAATTATTGTTTTTAACTTCCTCTACAGTTTCTTCCCGGAAAGGGCTTGCGCCTACCGCAAATACAACAACTTTTTTACCCTTTAAAATATCCAGATTATCTTTAATTAGCTTAATCCCTTCAATGCCAACAGCATGCAAACTTCCACCATAGATTACAACATCATAACCTTTAAATAATTCTTTGTTTATTTGATTATAATCATAAAGGTCTGCAGACAGCTTTTCAGCTATCCACTCGGCATATTTTTTTGTAAAACCTGTTTTAGATTTATATATCACTAAAGATTTCATGCTTAATCCCTTTTTATATTGTTTGTCAATAGCCTTAAAATATAATAATATTTATAATATTATTATTTACAATATTAATGTAAATAATATCTTTTATTTATTTAACCATAAAAATATCAAGATAATCCATATGATCATTTTCATCTGAAATCTAAAGGTTATATTACTTGTAAATATTCAGTTAAAATAGTGAAAAAAGAGTTAACTAAAAGTAAACAGAGAATTAACCCCTCTCTTAAATTTCGCCAAGCCTACTGCTTTGCCAGGTGCGATATTTACTGTGAAATAAACTTAGTTTCTCTACTGGGCCTGGGTACCTTAATAACCATAAAAGCCAGTTCTTCTTCGCTATTATTACATACCAGCAATGCAATATCTGGGACTCTCAATTAAAGTTTGGGCTTCAACAGCCCTGTTTTCATTTCCTATCCACTACACCTTTGCCTCTTAAAACATAAAAAGCTACATCCACTCGACGTAAATGTTTTTTTTAAAGATTGTCCCTGTTTTTGAAAGTGATTACAGAAATTACTGCATTTTTCTAGTTATAGATACTCCTTGCATCTACATTGTGTGCATTTTTCATGATAGGCATTTCTGATAATTTTCTAATAATCATAAAACTAACTCAATTTTATCTTTAAAATTTTTACGACAGACTAGTCATCTTAATTATTTGTAAGCAGCTTTAATTTTCTAATGTTTTCGACAACGATTTTTTTTCTTTATTAAAATGTTTTATCATCTATTAAGACATTTCTGTTTTTCTTTTCTCACCAAGATATTTATTTTTGTCTTCCATAAAACCTTTTGTTTTGGCCACATTTCGCCCTTACTTCTTCAGTATTTTCTCACTGTCATGCTCAGCTGCTCTCTAGGGCACAGGTGACAAACTCCACAATGGATGCAACTGGTCATATCAATGAATTTCTCCATCCCTTAAACAATTGATCCAACCAGGACACTTATCAGACACATATTCCACAGCCAACCTAGTCTTCTTTTTACCCAGGGCATAAATACTTCCTCTCTTTTCTTTTAATTTATATTTAACATGCTATTTAACACATCAATCAAAATGATTAGTGCCTTTAATATGTATTCTTAACTACACCTGATGTCAAAAAATAGACATTTTCCTGACCGAATAAATATCGTATGCCAATCAGTTTGCTAAATAGCAGTAGTAAATATCACTTACGCAAAGCGGGTGGCTTTAAGAAGCCTCTAAAAGAGGCTTATCTTTAATTTAGCCATTTTCCTGTTCTTTTCTCTTATCTAGTTTCCAAACGGTGCTTTCCAATTATTTCCAAGCAATATTATCTCTGTTTGGAACCTCAGATAAAATATTTTAGCAGGAAAAATATATTTTTTGTAGTTTAATGTTCACTTAATTCCAAAAAATTATTAGTCTATCTTTAATAGTTATATCACTGAAAGCAAAGCTCTCTTTAATCCAATTAATTGATTTCTTAGTATAAAAAAAGACATGGGTTGGGTCGTTCTTGTAATACCAATCTTTAAAATTAATATTATCTTTATAAATGTTTGTCTGGCAATATAAAGCTCCATTCTCTTTTAGCATATTTCTTAACTTTTTGAATTCATTGTAAGGATGATAAAAATGCTCTATAACCTCGCAACAAGCAATATAGTCATATTTCTCTTTTAAATAATCAGGATAATTATGAAAATAGGGATCATAAGTTTTCATATTATAAGAATAATCCGCTAGGATTTTAGTGATAACCGGTCCGGTGCCGGCACCATAATCAAGCCCTGCATGATGACTTCTAAAGTCACTTAAAATTGCTGAAGTAATCGGTTTCACAAAATTTTGATATCTGCCATCATTAACATCATTATTGTGTTCTAAATATCGTTTTTTTTCTGCCTCTGGAGAAAGACGATAATTCTCATCCAGAAAAATACTGTCACATTTTTTACATTGGTAATAAGTCCGCTTACCCTCTCTATGATAAACATGTTTTTCCCCATTACATAATGGGCACCGACTGTTAATATTTTTATCTTCAAAAAACATGATAAATCTCCTGATTTATTAAAAAAACATCATGAATAAATTATTGAATAAAAATTAGTTCCTACCTGCAGCTCCACGGATAATCATTGTTTTCTTGCCAGATAATAAATTATCCAACTCTCCTGCTTTTGCATCAAGATAAACAACATAATCCATGTTTTTTCTCCCTTTTATTTAAAAATAATATTTCTATGTATCTCTTAAAATAGTGAATCAATTTGAGGGGGATGTTTTGATACTCAAAATGGCGGAGAGGGCGGGATTCGAACCCGCGAGGCAGGGATTAGCTGCCTACTCGATTTCGAGTCGAGCGCCTTCAACCGGACTCGGCCACCTCTCCTGCAGGTTTAAAAATAAATTATTATTAAGGTTATCTTAATCTTCTTCTATTTTGAAAAAACTTTTTTAATATGGCTCCGCATTCCTCTTCTAAAATACCACCAATTACTTCCATATCATGATTAAACAGCTTTTTTTTAAATAAGTTGACAACACTCCCGGCAGCACCGGCTTTAGGATCATAAGCACCGAAAACAATTCTTCTTAACCTGGCTTGAATAATGGCATAAGAACACATGGGGCAAGGCTCTAAAGTAACATAGATAGTCGCATTATCCAGATGCCAGCTGTTTAAATATCTGCATGCTTCCTGTATAGCTAGAATTTCAGCATGGGCAGTAGGGTCCTGTAATGTTTCTTTCTTATTAAAAGCACGGGCAATAATTTTACCTTCCAATACAATTATCGCTCCAACGGGCACTTCTCCCTGGTCATAAGCTTCCCAAGCTAACTGAAGTGCTGTTTTCATCATTATCTGATTAATATCTTCTACCATTACTTTTGCTCTTTTGCTATTTCGTAATACACATTAATTCTTAAGGATTTTTTGTTAGTTATATGGTGCGCCCGGAGGGACTCGAACCCCCAATCTACTGATCCGTAGTCAGTTGCTTTGTCCAATTGAGCCACGGGCGCATTTATGAAGGAATACAACCTACTCTTAGTTTAAAGCTAAATTAGATTGTATTATAATTTAAAATCTTCGTCAAATGAAATAATATATAAGTTTGTAATTTCAACACCTTAATAATTTTAAGCAACTTAATACAAATCACTACCTGCTTACATTTCTTCCATAGGGTTTCTAGTATTCTTATAACCTAGTTTCATTTCCCTGTCGATAGGCAAAGAATCTTCCTGGAAATAAATACTTTTTTGCTTTTATATTTTTTTCTTTGACTGACTATCCCAACTAAATACCGCACCCGCAAAGCGGCTGGCCTTAAGAAGCCTCTAAAAAGGGCTTAAGTTTTTATTAGACAGTTTTTTCTCTGCTTTTGTCTCTTATCCATCTTCTAAACGATTATTTCCAGGATATTCAAAGAGAATCCTTCCCATTAAGAACCCCCTGGGATACTATGCTTAATCTTAAAATCTAACTTCGTATATATTTGGGTCTTAATTAAGAGATCATAGTGCTTCATCGTATCGCTTTATTTGATATTCCGAACCTATTAAGCACTATGATATTGTCTCTTTTTAGGACCTCGGGTAAAATATTTCAGGTAGTATATCTATTGTCTTTCTGGTAAAACCATTTTATTTAACCATTACCACCTTCAAAAAAGCTGGTAGTAATGGTTAAAAACAAAAAACCCCTTTAGCATTACCACTAAAGGGGTTTTTTGTATTTTTTAAACTATATAATTAATAGCGT
>JAGYIZ010000028.1 GCA_018402425.1 Candidatus Atribacteria bacterium
AAAAAGTAAAGCTGTGCTACAGTGCATAATGAGGAAGAGAAAAGGGTCAGCCTATGTAGAACTATTTTTAAGCAATATTTCCATGATTATACCAATAATAATAATAATCGTTAAAGTTAAGCCAAAACGCAGAGTAGTAAAAGCCCCTCCCAGAAACTTTATTTCTACCAAAAGCTGTGGTATTTTAAGTGCTGCCCATGAGCCAAGGAAGATAACCATATTGGATATACTTGCACCCTTCTTCAGTAGTGATGCAGTCATAGGGAAGGCAACATACAAAGGTCCGGTTGGAAGTGTGCCCATTAAAAATGATAGAATAATTCCTCTTATTCCTGAACTTGTTCCCAACCATTTTTGAATCTTATCCTTTGGAATCCATACTTCTAATAAACCCATTAAAATAAAGACCGGAGGCATAATAAAGATCATTTCTTTGGCATAATCAATAGCGACTAAAAGAGAGTTTTCTGCTATATCTGGCAGCCAAAATACCAATACAATATAAATGAGACCTATAAGAACAGGTGCTTTAAATTTCTTAATAGCGTTCATTATAAGATTACCCCCATGGTAGCAGCAATTAGCAAAGCTCCCAGAAAACTCAGCCCGTTACGCAGCAGGGTAAACTTTTTTCCGAGAGATTTTATTTCCATAGGAGCAGTTACCATGCCGACCATTACCAGGGTAGTAATAAAAGCGGAAATAGTCATAATGGTTGCCCCCGAACGTAATAGTGATCCGGCCAGGGGGAAGGCAACCAGTGAGGGAATTAATGTAATTGCTCCTAGGATTGCTGCCATCCCGGTTGCTAAAAATCCCGCTTCAGCCCCGATTAATCTTGATATAGTTTCAGGGGTTAAAATGCCTAAAATTAAGCCAACAATTCCCAGAATGGTCAATAAACTTGGCATCATTTTAATAAAGCCTTTTACTGCGATTTTAAAAGCTTTAAATGTTTTTTGTCTGCTCTTCCAGAGAGACAATACCAGACAAATTGCCAATATACTATAGATAGTAATAATAGTAGTCATAGATTATTACCTTTCTTTTTCTCTTTTCTTTGATCTATACACCCATTAGTCTTGCACCGGAAATGCTTATCATAGAAAATTTAATTTTTTTTCTTTCCATAGCTAATAGCATTTTCAGGGCATATTAGCTGACAGTTAAAACATTGATGGCACAATAAAGAATTTATATTAGCTTTTTTATTTTGTTTAGAAACAATTACAGCTTCTGAAGGGCAAACAGATTCACACATCTTACATCCGATACACTTATCATGGTTTACCTGTTCAGTAAATAGCGCAAACCTTCCTGTAAAACTTTGTAAAAGCCCAAAAGGGCAGATATTATTATGAAATACTTCCGGCTTATATCTTAAAGTGACAATAACCGATAATATTAAAAGGATTAACAATATTGGTATTTCTATGCCAAATATTCTTTTTAATATTGTCATAGCTGAAATCATTACAATTAACATTATCCATGGTATAGATTTTGATTTCAGCCAACCTGGAGCTTCTTTCGCCTGCAAGTTAAGTTTTTTGGATAACCATTCTGTTGGTATCATTACTGTATTCATAGGGCAAATCCAGCCACAGAATACTCTGCCCAATAATAATGCCAAAAGCAAAGTTACTCCAAATATTCCTAACCACATTACCATTGCTCCTTTTGTTATTATCAAAATAAATATGCCTAGAAATATTATCCTTGTTAAATTAATGGAAACTTTTATCATTTGATTTTTTCCTTTCTGCAAGATTACTATTCAATGACTTGTAACTTTTAATTAATTTTCCTATAGCCTTTTTTAACTTTGAATAGCCTTGGCCAAAGAAAGGTTTTCTCGCATTAAATAATATTCTTTTCTAATAGTATTATGCTGATTTGCTAACATATAATCCCTAAAATATTAGTAAAATATAAAAACTTAATAAGTTTTATTAGTTTCCTATAATTTTAAACATATATTTAGCTATCTGTCAAATATTTCTTAAAAATAATTTCAAGTTAATGAAATTTATAAATATTTAGGTTAATCATAAAAATTTAGATAATTAAAATCAATAAAAAAGGCTTTTTAGATTGTACTTATTCAATATGTGTATTCAGGGATATTAATTAGATGGATCCGATGAAAAATTTGTTTATTTGACAGAGGTTAGGGAATTACCTAAAATGATTGTAAAATATCAGAAATTGAAAGGAGAAATCTTTGGCAAAAAGCATGACCGGGTTTGGGATGGGAGAATCTAATGTTAATGGCATTGCTTCCAAGGTAGAGATAAAATCAGTCAATAATCGTTATTGTGATATTAAAGTGAGGATGCCTGTTCAATCATTGGATGTACTACAAAAGATTGAAAATATAATTCAACATAGAATTAACAGGGGCAGTATAAATGTATTGATAAAAGTGGATTCTTGTAATGACAATATCAGTAATATCAAACTCAATGAAGAATTATTAAATTCATACATACAATCTCTAAATAGATTAATAGAGATTACTCAAATAGAAGAAAAAATAAACCTTGAATCCTTGCTTCGATACAAAGAAATATTTGAATTTGTCAAAGAGGATGAAAGTGAGGATTTATGGAAATCAATCAAGGTTTCCCTGGAAAATGCTTTGGATGGTTTGGTTAAGAGTAGAGAAGAAGAGGGCAACAAACTAATCGAAGATATTCTAAAGAGAGTTGATAAAATGAAGATAATTGTTGGACAAATTGAAGTGAACAAAGACCAATGCTTGAAAGAATACCAGGAAAAGTTAAAACAAAAAATAGAACAAATCGGTCAAGATGTTTCCCTGGATCAAGGGAGGCTGGAAATGGAGATTTCCATTTTGGCCCAAAAAAGTGATGTTTCTGAAGAGATAACCAGGCTTAAGACTCATTTTAATCAACTTAAAAGAATCACTAAGAATGTAAGTCCCATTGGTCGAAAGATTGAATTTTATACCCAGGAGATTGGCAGGGAAATTAATACTATAGGCGCTAAGTCAAACCATGAAAGCATATCATCAAAAATTATCAGATTAAAAGATGAATTAGAAAAAATAAAAGAACAATCAAGAAATATTGAATAATTTAGGAGTTATTTTATGAATTTATTTATGATGAATATAGGGTTCGGAAATTTTGTTAATTCGGATAGGGTAATAGCGATATTGGATCCCGATTCTGCTCCTATGAAAAGATTAAGAGAGGAAGCAAAACAAGCAAAGAAATTAGTGAATGCCACTTATGGTAGAAGGACTCGTTCTGTTCTAATTACTGACAGTAATCAGATTATCCTATCTGCCCTACAACCGGAAACTATTATTAATCGAATGACAAGTTATCAGAAGAAAGAAAATAGTCAATAAGTAAATTGGATAAAGAAAATGCAAAAATATAAAGGACATTTATTTGTAATATCCGGACCTTCCGGTGTAGGGAAAGGAACACTCAGGGAAAAATTATTTCAGTATATTCCTGATTTGTATTATTCTGTCTCAGTAACTACCAGGAAACCTAGAAAGAATGAAGAGGAAGGTAAGGATTATTTTTTTGTAGACGAAGATAAGTTTAAAAAGTACATCAAAGAGGATAAATTTGCTGAATGGGCATTAGTTCATGGAGATTACAAAGGCACCCTTTTAACTACAATTAACCAAAATCTTAAGCAAGGGAAAGACCTTGTTTTGGAGATTGACGTACAGGGAGCTATCCAACTCAAAAATAAATTTCCAGAGGGAATATTTATTTTTATTGCTCCTCCGTCCTGGGAGAAATTAGAGGATAGATTAAGGGGCAGAAAGACCGAGGGAGAAGATGATCTCAAGAAAAGACTAAAAAATGCCCATTATGAGTTGAAGCAAATCAAATACTATGATTACCTGATAATTAATAATCATTTCGAAAAAGCTCTGGAGGAATTAAGGGCTATCATTATTAGTGAAAGATGTAGAATAAAAGAACAGTTACCTAATGTCAGCCTATGACCCTTCTTAGTTATATCTGCTATAATGGTATTGCCTTATCAGACTATGCTAGGAAAAGTAACATATTTTTTAAATTAAACATTAAAAATGAAAGTGTTTGGGTTAGTTTATGAAAGAAAAGAAGAATAAAGAAATAAAAATACTTCTTGGTGTAACCGGAGGAATAGCTGCTTACAAAAGTGCTGAATTAATAAGGTTATTTAAAAAAGAAGGCTTTAAAGTTAAGGTAATGATGACTAAAAATGCTACACGTTTTATCACACCACTTACCTTAGCTGTACTCTCTGAGGATAAGGTTTTTACCAGTCTTTTTTCTCAGGATGAAGAATATGAGGAAATCAGGCATATTTCTCTGGCTCATTGGGCTGATTTAATAATAATTGCACCGGCCACGGCAAATCTGATTGCTAAGATAGCCCATGGTTTGGCAGATGATTTATTGACCTCTACTGTGTTGGCTTTTACGGGAAACATTATATTTGCTCCAGCTATGAATAGTGCAATGATTAACAATTCCATTTATAAGGATAATGTAAAATATTTGCTGGAAAAGGGATATCATTTTATTGATACCGAAAAAGGTAATCTGGCTTGTGGTGATTATGGAGACGGACGTATGGCAGATCCTGTTAATATCCTTAATTCGGTAAAAGAACGAATTAAGAAAAACTTTTCATTAAAAGGAAAAAAAGTGCTAATTACGGCTTCTGCAACAAGAGAACCTATTGATGAGATAAGATTCATATCTAATCGCTCAACAGGTAAAATGGGTTTTTCTTTAGCTGAAGCAGCACGTGATAGAGGGGCAATGGTGACCTTGATTACCGGTTCAACTTGTTTGCATGATCCTTGGGGAATTAAAACCATACATGTTAATACTGCCCGGGAAATGAGAGAACAGGTAATGACTTATTTTAATGATACAGATGTTTTTATATCTTCAGCCGCAGTATCTGATTTTAAACCTGCTCATCAGTTTGCAGGAAAAATTAAGAAAAAAGAACAACATTCTTTGAACCTGGAGTTAGAAAGAAATATTGATATTTTAAAGGAAACCGGAGAGAAAAAGACTAAACAAATATTAATTGGCTTTGCTGCTGAAGTTAAAAATTTAAAGGAAAATGCTTTAGATAAATTAAAATCGAAGAATTTAGATTACATTGTTGCTAATGATGTCAGCAGAGAAGATAGTGGTTTTGCATCTGACACCAATAAAGTATTAGTTATAGATCGCAAAGGAAGGGAAACAGATTTGCCACTGATGTCTAAATATGAGTTAGCGGGTTATATACTTGATAATGTGCAACATAATTTTGAAAATCATGGTAATGGTATAGTGCTATAATGAACAAGAAAAATGTTGCAGAAGTAATCCCATTAAAAATTAATCTAAATAAGGGATTTCATTATCTTATACCTTCCGAACTGAAGTCAATTGCCGATATTGGCAAAAGGGTAAAAGTATCTTTTGGGAATAGGAAAATAGTTGGTGTAATTGTTAAAATAATTACCGAAACCAACATCAAGAACCTGAAAGAAATAGATGAAGTCATTGACCCATTTCCTATTTTATCCCCGGAAATAATTAATTTAACAGACTGGATTTCGAAGTATTATCTATGCCCCAGGGGGACTATTATTACTCATATTATCCCTTCCCAGGTGTCCAGAAAAAAAATTAACTCCCTTCTGGATAATATTCAAGAAAAGGGAAAATATTCCGAAAGTTCAGGTATTACAGAAAAGATAAATAACAATGGCTCCGAAAAGAGCAACCAACAATTTTTGCTCTTTGGTAACAAATCTTTTAAATCTGGAAATGATTCTTATAAGCCAATTCTTTTTCATTATCACAGCTATAAGGTAAGAGATCGATATTATGATAAATGTATTAAAGAAATCGTACAACAGGGGAAACAAGCACTAATTCTGATTCCTGATCAGTGGTCTTGTGCACAGTTAAAGAAAAAAATGTTTCAAAAATATGGCAATGAATTGGGAATATTTGATAAAAAGGTTAATCAAACACAAAAATACCTTCGCTTTCTTCGTGTAGAAATGGGCGATATTAAGGTTGTGATTGGAACCAGGTCAAATGTTTTTTTACCTTTTCGAAATTTAGGATTGATAATTGTAGAACAGGAAAATTCTTTATTATATAAAGAGGAAAGAGTTCCTCGATATAATGCCAGGGAAGTTGCACTAACAAGAGGTAATTTAGGCTCATTTAAGGTTATTTTGGGCAGCTTTGCTCCGTCTATTGAAAGTTATTGGCATGCGATGAACCGAAGATATATTTTAAAAACAGAAAAAATTTTAGTCAATTCTTATCAAAATTTTCCTGAGGTGCAAATAGTTAATATGGAGGATGAAAAATCATTCCAAAAAATCATAAGCTTCCGATTGCAACAACAGATTGTTCACTGCCTTAAAGAAGGCGATAAAGTTATCCTTTTTCTCAATAGAAGGGGTTTTGCAGGTTATATGGTTTGTTCTCAATGCGGTTATGTGGTTAAATGTCCTAACTGTAATCATCTTTTGTCCTACCATGTTGAAGGTAATTCCAAGTGGGTTGTTTGTCATGTATGTGGGAAAAAAGTCAAGATGGAAAAATATTGTCCCAAGTGTGGTAAAGGTGAAATAAAACCATTGGGAGCCGGAACACAGCATGTAGAAACGTTAATAAGAAGAATGTTTCCCAAGGCAGTTATCCAACGGCTTGATATTGATATTGCTCCAAAGATTAATACTCAAAGAAAAATAATTAATGAATTTAACCAGGGAAAGATTGATATATTAATAGGAACTCAACTTCTCTTCCGAGAATTGAATTATCAACATGTTGGATTAGTGGGCTTGATTTTAGTAGACCATCTGCTTAATATACCGGATTATAAATCAGCTGAATTATCTTTTCAGTTTATTTATCAGTTAGCTTTGAATTTTGCTGAACGAAAAGAACCAAAAAAATTAATAATTCAAACTTATCAATTTGAACATCACGGCTTACAGGCAATAGAAAAATTGAATTATAATTTATTTTACCAACAAGAGACAATGATAAGAGGAGAGCTTGATTACCCTCCTTTCACTAAAGTAATTAAAATAGACTTTGTGGGAAAGAAGGGGGAGAATGTAAAAAAAAGTGCTATTGATTTTATAGATTATATTCAAAACTCAGACTTAGTATCAAAATATGAATTGGATTTTCAGTTGAAAAAGGATAATATTATTGTTGTTAGAGAAAAAGATAAAAATAGGAGTAGTTGTGTGCTAAAAATTAATACCCAAAAACAGGAGATAGATTATTTTAAAAAAAGTTTATTTCAATATATTTCGAAATATCAATCACGTAATGTAAAATTAGTAATTGATATTGATCCAATGAAAATGTATTAGGAGGAAAGAAGATGGCTATTTTAAAATTACATAAATATGGCTCCCCTGTATTAAGGGAGAAGGCGATGCAGGTTGCCAAAGTTGATAATGAGATTCGGGAACTTGTGGAAAATATGATTGAAACTATGTATGCTGAGGGAGGCGTTGGATTAGCCGCACCCCAGGTTGGTGTTTCAAAAAAGGTAATCGTTATTGATACAGAGGAAAAAGGCATTATTGTTTTAATCAATCCAGTAATTATTAAACGTGAAGGTGAATCAAAAGAAGAGGAAGGTTGTTTGAGTGTTCCCGGTGTTTATTCTCCTGTTAGAAGGTCTTATTCGATTACCGTTGAGGCTTTAGATTTGGATGAGAATAAGATTCGAATTACCCAGGAAGGCTTCCTGGCCATTGCTTTGCAGCATGAAATAGATCATTTAGAAGGTTATCTATTTATAGATAGACTGAGTCCTGCAAAAAGGTTAATGATTAAGGATAAATTAAAAGAGATTGAATAGACAATTTAAGGGGGTTATATTTTGAGAACCATTTTTGTAGGCACTTCATCATTTGGTATTCCTGTTCTAAGAAAGCTTATTTCTTTAGGAGAAGATGTTGTAGCAGTTATTACTCAACCGGATCGACCGGCAGGAAGAGGTAAAAAAATGCATCCATCTCCTATTAAGGAAGTGGCACTCGAATATGGATTATGCTTATTCCAACCTGAAAATATTAATTCCGAAAGCGCTATTGAAAAGATTAAAAGGTTTGAACCGGATTTAATTATTTTAATTGCATACGGTCAGATACTTTCCAGGGAAATATTAAAGATACCCCCTCGAGGATGCTTGAATGTTCATCCATCTTTATTGCCTTATTATAAGGGGTCTGCACCTATCCAGTGGACAATTATCCGAGGCGAACAAGAGACGGGTATAAGCTTTTTGTTTATGAATGAGAAAATTGATGCAGGTGATATGATATTGCAGAAAAAAGTTAAAATATTACCGGAAGAAAATCAACAGGAATTGAGCAATAGACTTTCAATAAAAAGTGCTGAAATGATGGCAGTAGTCCTTGATACCATAAAAAAGGGAAATTATAAAAAAATTACCCAACCCCGGGGAAAATATTTCTATGCCAGAAAAATAGATAAAACGTATTGTAAGATTAATTGGAATAATGGTGGTATAGATATTCTTAATTTAGTTAGAGGAATTGCCTATAGCCCCTGTGCCTATACTGAATTTAAGGGTAAAAGAATTAAAATTACCAAAGTCTTTTTAATAGAACCAATAGAGCAGAATCAGGACATATCAGAAAGGAAACCAGGGGATATTATGAGTGTCAGCAAAGAAGGAATACAAGTATTGGCTGGTGATAATAGCAGGATTGTAATTAAGCGCCTTATTCTGCCTGGTTCTAAAGAGATGGATGTTTCTCAATTTATTAACGGGTATCAAATAAGAGTAGGAGATTCATTTATTTAATATTTTATTCTGTCTGGCAATATATTTTTGTAAACCTAAAAACAGGAAAAAGGAAATAAGGTTTGAATTTTACAAATATAAGGGAATTAATTTTAGAGATACTAATTCGAGTTGAAAAGCATAGTGCTTACTTGAATATCTTAATTAAACACTATTTAAATCAGTACTCTATTAAAAGTGAAGATAAGGCGCTTGTTCAGGAAATAACCTATGGTGTAACTCGCTTTAGAAAGAAACTAGATTGGATTATTAATCAATTTCTTAATAGCCAGAGCAAGAAAATACCGCTAGTAATTCACAATATTTTAAGAATTGGTGTTTATCAAATTGTTTACTTAGACAAAATACCGAATTATGCTATAGTTAATGAATCAGTTGAATTAGCAAAAAAAAGCCAGTACCCCAAGTATTCAAAATTAGTTAATGCAATATTAAGAAACATTATTCGAAAATTAGACAATATCTATTGGCCTGATATTAAACGAGATCCAATAGAATATATTTCAGTATTCTATTCTTTTCCTGAGTGGTTAGTGAAAAGATGGGTAAAAAGATTCGGGCTGGATTTGTGTATCATTATTTGTCAAACTATGAATAAAAAGCCAAATATAACCTTACGTATCAATTCATTAAAGATTAATATGCCTGACTTGAAGAAAAAATTATCCGAATCAGTAATTCTTTTTAAAGAAGGACAGTTTCTTCCTTCTGAATCTCTTGTCCTTGAGGAATTTGTGAATATTGGTAATTCTGCAATGTTTAAGAATGGTTTATTTTCGATTCAGGATGAAAGCTCTTCTTTAGCATCAAGGTTGTTAAACCCATTGCCAGGCCAAATAGTTATTGATATGTGCAGTGGACCGGGTGGAAAAACTTCTCATATGGCACAATTGATGAAAAATCAAGGGAAAATTATCGCTTTTGAAAAAAATCAAAAAAGATTAGAGATGGTAAAAAGTGAATGCCAAAGACTGGGCATTAATAACGTTACAAGCATGCTGAGTGATGTTACCAGTTTTGATGCTGATTATTTTGAAAAAGCGGATAAAGTATTGGTTGATGCCCCTTGTTCCGGAACAGGAGTTATCAGGAAGAAACCTGATCTTAAATGGAAGAATATAAATGATAGCCAATTAAAAAATACAACTGAGTTGCAGGAAAAAATATTAAATATTGCTTCCAGTTATTTAAAACCGGGCGGAGAATTACTTTATTCTACATGCAGCATAGAAGCTGAAGAAAATGATTGGATAATCAAAAAATTTCTTAAGAATAACAAGCAATTTGTTGTTCAAGATACTTCCTCTTTTGTTAATGAATATAGCGTGATAAAATATAATACTGAAATAGGGCAATCTATTCAAATTCTCCCTGGTTATTCTGGTAAGAATGTTGATGGATTTTATATGGTGAAGATAAAGAAATGCATGATAGGGTAATGGGATGTTGTTAAAATTATTTATAGGAATTAGCCGTTTTCTTTTTTTGTTGGTTGTGGTGATAGCCACAGTGGCACTGGGAGGTTATATAGCTTTTTTGACTTATCAAACTATTTTTTATATACCTAATGTAAATGTTCCTTCTGTGCTGAGTATGGAGATTAACAATGCTCAACAGGTATTACATAAAACTGGCTTGAAGATGCTGGTTATTGATGAGCCTCTTTTCAGGGAAGGCGATAATCTTTTTGTAGTTGGACAGGATCCGCCACCGGGAACTGAGATAAAAAAGAATCGTACTGTAGAAGTAGAAGTAAAAGAAACAAAAGTTTCTAACCAGGTGCCTGATATAATTGGGAAAACTACCAGGGAAGCTGAAGAGTTGTTGGCAGAACAGGGTTACAGCTTTGGGAATATTGCTTATTCAATGCATCATCAATTGCCTCAGGGTAGAATAATCGCCCAAAACCCGAATCCGGGAGAAAATATTGGAAGTAACGGTGAGGTTAATATCTTGGTAAGCAAGGGACTGTATTAAGAATCAGTTGTTTATCTATAATAGCAAGGTAAAAGAATGATTGAAAATCAGGAATTAAAATATTGGTTAGCCTGGAACAAGGTTAAAGAAATTGGCCCCATTCGTTTTTCAAGCTTAATGAAATCCTTTTCTTCACTTGAAGAAGCCTGGCATAATAGCTCTAATAAAGAGAATATTATGAAAATATTACATGTCGGTCAGGATACTTGGAAAAGAATTGAATTGGAGAAACAAAAAATTGATCCAGACAATGAATTGTTATTACTGGAAAAAATGAAGGTCAATGTTGTCACTATTAAAGAAGATGCTTACCCGGTCTTATTGAAAAGTATATATGATCCACCACCAGTTATTTATTATCGCGGGAATTTTCTGGAAATCATGAGACGAAAAAAAGGTATTGCAATTGTTGGTTCCAGAAAGGCAACTTATTATGGAAGGAAAGTTGCCCGTGAAATTGCCTTAGAATTAGCCTCTCGTGGTTATATTATTATCAGTGGATTGGCAAGAGGAATTGATACTAATGCACACCTTGGTGCACTTGAAGCTGGTAGAGAGACGATAGCAGTTTTGGGATGTGGCATTGACCGGGTTTATCCTGCAGAAAACAGGTCATTGGCTTATCGTATTATAGAAGATGGTGCAATAATCTCTGAATTTCCTATATATACCAAGCCGGAAAAAAGTAATTTTCCCAGAAGAAACCGAATAATCAGTGGATTGACACTGGGCACTTTAGTTGTAGAGGCTGCTAACAAGAGTGGTGCTTTAATCACTACTGATTTTGCACTTGATCAGGGGAGAGAGGTTTTTGCTATTCCGGGCAGCATACATTCTTTTCTTTCTATAGGTTGTCATGATTTGATTAAGCAGGGAGCTAAGCTGGTGAATAATTTCCAGGATATAATAGAAGAATTGGAAGAGAAAAGCGATTTTATTGAAGAAAAAGATGCTGTAGTAAAAGAAGAGAAGATATTTACTGAAAATTTAACCGATTTTGAAAAAAATTTTTTAAAGTATATATCTATTGAACCATTGCATATTGACGAAATTACTGATTTAACAAAGCTGCCTCCGGCTAAAGTAAATGAGACGTTATTATCTCTTGAATTAAAAAATATAATTAGAGAGATTGAAGGTAAAAGATATATACGTATATAAATAAACAAAGAAGAAAGTTTTGTTTATTTGGTTTATTTAGTTGCTAGAATAAAAATGCTCCTGTATAATAATATTTGTGTTGATTACAGAGTCGGGGCGTAGCGCAGTTTGGCAAGCGCACCTGAATGGGGTTCAGGGGGTCGGAGGTTCAAATCCTCTCGCCCCGACCATAGCTTTAAATTAATTTGAGGAAAATAATTGGAAAAGAAAAATTTTCTCTGTACAGGATGCCAAAAAAAATATCCGTTAGACAGGACATTTCCCCGCTGTGATGATTGTTTTGAGCCATTGGAAGTAGAAATTACCCAGGGTGAAATTTCTAAAAAAAGAAATTATATATCTAATAATTATACCCTTAATCAAAATATTTTAGATAGATATGCGTCATTTTATCCCTTATCCCGGATAAACCACAAACTTTCTTTAAGAGAAGGCTTTACTCCTTTAATTCCAACAAATCAATTGTCCTCAATTTTAGATTTGGATAACTTGTACCTGAAAAACGAAACCGTTAATCCGACCTGGTCTTTCAAAGATAGGGGGACCTTTGTTTGTTTGCAGCATGCTAAAAATCTTGGTTATACACGGATTGGAACTGTTTCCAGCGGGAATATGGCTGTTTCGGTAGCTGCCTATGGTGCCCGCGCAAATATGCAGACCTTTATTTTGGTCAGTTCTGATATGCCTCTAGAAAAGATTCAACCTATTTTGATTTACAATCCGGTTCTTATTAAGGTAAAAGGTGATTATGGGCAATTATATTATGAGAGTTTAAAGATTGGTCAGGAAACAGGCATTTATTTCCTTAATTCCGATGTTCCTTTTAGGGTAGAGGGTTCAAAGAGTATCTCTTTTGAAATATGCGAACAACTGGGTTATGATGTTCCTGAATATGTTGTAATACCAACTAGTTCAGGAGGAAATTCAAGAGGGATAATTAAAGGATTTTTAGAGTTTTATCAACAGGGTCTAATAAATCGTTTACCCAGAATTATTTGTGTGCAATTGGAAGGATGTGCTCCCATCTATCAAGCATGGAAAAATAAAGATGAAAAAATTTCACCAGTTCAGGAACCAAAAGCCATTGATCACGCTATTGCCAATCCATATCCGCCCAGCGGAAATGAATTGCTAAGAAAATTGAGAATGTATGATGGGATGGTTACTACTGTTTCCGATAATGAAGCTCTTGAAAGCCAAGTTTTATTGGCGAAAGAGGGTATTTTTGCTCAACCAGCTGCTGCAGTATCTATAGCTGCAATTAAAAAATTAAGGGCTAATGGAATAATAGATAAAAAAAATAAATGTGTTGCTATTATTACCGGTTCAGGTCTAAAATATTCAGGTATACTAAATAAGCATAGTTTTGGTTCGGAAACATGTACATTAAAAACTATGAAAGAAAAGATTGTCTCAATATTAGAAAAATAAATTTTAAAGAGATAAAAAATATTTTTTAGTTATTAAATCGTCCTCCGGGACGTTTTTTTATTAAAATACTTATTTATATTTGATATAAGTAAAAGAGTAAGAAGGTGATTTAGGTGAGCAAACAATATGATGCAATTATTGTAGGTGCAGGGCCAGCAGGTATTTTTGCGGCGCTGGAGTTGTTAAAGAATAATAATGACTTTGATATTTTAATCCTGGAGAAAGGTAAAAAAATCGATCAAAGGAAATGTCCGATGAGAGAACAAAAAATACCTTGCCAGCACTGCAACCCTTGCTCGTTATTGTCTGGCTGGGGTGGCGGAGGAGCATTTAGTGATGGAAAGTTGAATTTAACCGGAAGTATTGGTGGTCTTCTCTCTGATTATTTAACAGAAGAAGAATTAGCTCAGTTGATAAAATACATAGATGATATATACCTTCAATTTGGTGCGGATAAAAATATTTATGGTACTAATCAGGAAGAAATAAATCATATTAGAAAAGAGGCAGCAAAAGCAAACCTTAAATTTATTTCTGCTAGAGTTCGACACCTTGGTACCGAGAAATGTTTTGAAGTATTAAAAAATATTTTCTATTCACTTAAAGATAAAATTGAGATTAGAACCTCGGTAGAAGTTAAAGAAGTAATTAGAAAAGATGACCGCGTTAGTGGAATAATTACTACAACAGGAGATATTATCAATTGTAGCTATCTTATCTTATCTCCGGGCAGGGTAGGTTCTGAGTGGCTGAAAAGACAGGCAATTAAGTTGGATTTGAAAGTTTTTAATAATCCGGTTGATGTTGGTGTAAGAGTAGAGCTACCGGCTATTATAATGGAACATATTACTGATACTTTCTATGAGTCAAAATTAGTATATTACACAGCTCAATTTGACGATAAGGTCCGAACTTTTTGTATGTGTCCTCATGGAGAAGTAGTAATAGAATATAATGACCGGATTACTACAGTAAACGGGCATAGCTATAAAGATAAAAAAACAGAGAATACAAACTTTGCATTGCTTGTGAGTACTAATTTTACGGAACCATTTAAAGAGCCGATTGCTTATGGAAAATATATTGCTAACTTAGCCAATATTTTAAGCGGCGGAGTCATTATACAGCGTTTAGGGGATTTAGTATCTGGAAGAAGGTCCACTATTGAAAGAATAAATCATTCAGTTGTTAGCCCTACTCTTGAGAGTGCTACTCCGGGTGATTTAAGTTTTGTTTTGCCCTATAGGATACTCAGTGATATTATTGAAATGTTAAAAGCATTGGATAAAATTGCGCCAGGTGTATTTTGCAAACAAACACTATTATATGGGGCAGAAGTAAAATTTTATTCTGTAAGATTAGAGCTATCAAGATTTCTTGAAACAAAGATTCAAAACCTTTTTGCAATTGGTGATGGAGCGGGAATTACCAGAGGATTGGTTCAAGCATCAATGTCCGGTGTTATTGCAGCCAGAGAAATTAAAAATAGAACAGGAACATTGCATTGAAAATATTGTTAACAAATGATGATAGCATACATGCAAAAGGCTTAAAAGAACTAAGAAAATGCATGGAGAAATTTGGAGAGAATCGTTTAGAAGATGGATAAGAGACAAGAGAAAAGAGCAGCCTCTTAAAGCCACCCGCTTTGAGGGTGCGGTATTTACCTTGTCATTATCATCAAGTAAAGCGGGGAATTAAAAGAATGAATGAAGAGATATATTTATTAGTAATATTGGTATTTGCAATAGTTATCTTGTCTAAATTTGTGGTTAGATTGATGAAAACAGATAATGAAAAATATAAGATACCAATCCTTTATGGTAGAATATTACTGGGTTTTTTAGTGGCAATGCTATTTTATATTATTTTCCTTATGTTAAAAGGAGAAGATGTTATTAGTAAATTACTTGGTTAATTAAAAGATTAATCATTATGGAAAGCAAAAACTACAAAAAATGGAGCGGGAAACGGGGCTTGAACCCGCGACCTTTGGCTTGGGAAGCCAACGCTCTACCAACTGAGCTATTCCCGCAAGATTATTGAATTGAATTTTATTATATATTAAAATTATTGTATTTTCAATGAACTTTATTTTATATATTTAAAATTTCCAATGAAATTAAAAGGAAGGAGACATAAGTGTACCAGCGCAATTACTATAGAAATGAAAAATCAAAATCTAAAAAGAATAGAATATACAAAAAATTGTTTTATCCATTTTAGTACTTATTTTTATATTTTTATTACTTATTCTATTGATTTGTTAATCCATAGGGGTAAAATTTATCCTAATGTTATAGCATTACATAAAAATATAGGAAAATTAAATAAATCTGAGGCAAATAAGATTTTAATTCCCATTGTCCGGGACATGATATCAAACCCAGTTGTTATTAAGTATAATAGTTTTGAAAATAGGTTTATTCCAGAAGAAGATCTTGCTGCTTCAGTAGATATAGAAAAGTTGATAGATGAAGCTTATACAATTGCCCGACGTGGTACGCTGTGGCAAAGATTAAAAGAGAGAGTATTATTAATAAGGCAAAATTATCCACTTCCAAGCTACCTGGATTTTGATGAAAAGCATTTCGAAACCATTCTTGCTCAGCTTCAATCTAAAATTGAACAGCCCCGGAGAGATGCAGAGTTGAAATCAGATAGAGTAATCCCAGCCCAGGTTGGTATCGAAATAAAGCGAAAAGAGTTATATAAAGATATACATGAAATTATCTTTAATTCAATTAATACGGATGACCCTGAAATAGTACCATTGCCTATTCAATATTATCAACCCGATATTTCAACCATAGAATTACTTTCGCAAATAGGGATTAAACAGGTAATAAGCACTTTTGAAACCACTTTACAAGGTAAGGAGAAAAATACATTATATAATATAAAGAAAGCATCTGATCAAATTAATGGTATTATATTAAAACACAGCGAGAATTTTTTATTTAACCGGTTAATTGGACCTGCAGAGAGAGAAGATGGTTATAAAGAAAGCACGATTATTTCTAATGGTCAATTTACGAGTGGTTATGGTGGTGGTATCTGCCAGGTATCCACGACATTGTATAATGCAGCCTTACTTGCTAACCTGCAAATAATTGAAAGATACAATCATTCTATATATGGAGATGCAACAAATTATGTCCCTTTAGGCAGAGATGCTGCTATATTCTATGGATATAAAGATTTAAAATTTAAAAATTCATTAGAACAACCAATTGTAGTATTTTGTGAGATTAAGGAAAGTAGCCTAATAGTGACTATATATGGAGAAAAGTTATTAGATAAAAATATTACAATTATAACAAAGGATAAGGAAGTGCATGATTTCGACATAATAGAAATAAAAAGAGAAAATATGGAATATGCCGGTGAAAGGGTATTACAGGAGGGTATTCCCGGGTATAGCATAAAAACCTATCGGGTAATCACTGATTCCAGGGGTGAAAGCATGGAATTTCTTTCTAATGACCAGTATGTTAGCGTTCCACAAAAAATATTGATAGATTAACCGATATATTAAAAGTTTGGATTATTTTTATGAATAGTAGTAGTCGTATTTTTTTAAGAAATAAATATTATTTATTTATTTTAGTTATTTTAAGCATTCTTTGGCAAACGTTATTTTGTTTAGGTTCAACTAATGATTCTGAGTCATTGTTTAGAACAGAGATTATCGTTTGTAGGGATACAGATTACCAGACTAATGCTTATTTTTATTCTTCTGAACAAGAAGGGCCTACTGTAATGATTATGGCAGGAGTTCATGGAGATGAATTGGCGGGTATAGAGGCAGCAAAGCAGTTTATGGAAAATATTAAGCTTGAGAGGGGAACGGTTATCATTATCCCGGAGGCTAACAAAGAAGCTATTGACCACAGAGTACGGGCAATATCCCCGGAGGAGGATTTAAACCGTAATTATCCCGGTGACCTTACGTCAGAGGGAATCAAAAGATTGGCAGGCGAAATTTTTGAAATTTTGAAAAATAATGAAATTGATTTCCTTTTGGATTTGCACGAATCAGTCGATTATTACAATAAAAATAGTTCTTTTTATGGGCAAACTATTGTGCTTGATGATAATGAAAACCATTTTTTAAATAGGATAGCCGGATATCTTGTTAATAAGCTAAACAGCAGTGTTGTTTCCCCGGAAGATATGTTTGATGTTATTGTAAAGCCAATTGCCGGGAGCAGTACCTATGAGGCCTTAAACCATCTTGAAATATGTGGGATTACCTTCGAAACTTGTAATAAAATGGATTATAAAAAAAGAGTTGATTTTCATTATCAATGTATAGAAAACGTTTTAGCTTACTTTGATGTTATAAACTAAAAGGCCTCATATCTTTGATAAAACATGAGGCCTTAGTAATAAAACATATTATTGTTTAGTTATCTGATGTTACTTCTTCTTCTACTGTTTCTTCTTCCTGTTGGTTCTCATTTTCTTCGAATTCAATTTCTTCTGAAGGTTCTTCTGTAGCTGTTTGTTCAGTTGTCTCTAATTCTGAAGTGAAATCATAGTGAATTATTACTTCAGAATCTTCTCTTAATTGAGTTATTAGTGCCTCAATTGCAGCGTTTTGCTTTTGGGATTTTAAAACATTTTCTATGTCTTCCCGCGCTTCTTCAAGGCTTGGCTGATGCTCATCTTTTATGTCTTCACACTTGATAATATGGTATCCGTATTCAGTTTCCACAATATCACTCATTTCTCCAATTTCCAGAGAAAAAGCAGCTGTTTCAAATTCTTGAACCATTTGCCCCTGGCTAATATAGCCTAAGTCCCCGCCTTTTTCTGAAGAAGGACAGATGGATTTTTCACTGGCTAATTTCTCAAAGTCAACCATCCCGTCATTTAATTGATTCAATATTTTTTGAGCCTCTTCTTTATCTTCAACCAGGATATGTCTGATTTTTCTTTTCTCCGGTTCAAAGAAATCTTCTTGATTTTCTTCATAGTATTGGGATATTTCTTCTTCGGTTATTTCAATCTCTTCATATTCCCGTTCAATTGCTTCTCCAATCATCAGCTGTCTCTTTATATCATCTTTTAGCTGTTTGAGAGTTAGATTATTCCTTTTTAATGCCTCATTAAATTCTGCTTCTGAATCAAAATTGTTTTTGACTGCTTCAATTTCTTCATTAATATCATTTTCAGGAATGTCAATATTTTTACCTTGAGCATATTGATACAATAGTATTGAGTTAATCAATTGCTCTGTAACGCTGTTCTTAATAGATGCCAATGTCTGGTCGGTCATATTAGATAGTGCTTGATTGTCATAACGGGAAATAAAACTTGAAAAAGCATTTTGCCATTGCTGATAGCTAATTCCGGTATTGTTAACTTCCGCAATTAAACCCCCTGCACTTTGTTGACTGTTGCCGGAAGACCTGTATTGACCGAGGCCATAAAATATTGAGACAATAAAAGCAACAACGATAACTAGAAGAATAGGTTTTAAGTTTTTTCGAATGAATTGCATAATAATATATAGTCTCCTTAAAATTATTTTGGATATCGATTATAAATATAATATTACTGGGATTATTTGTCAAATTTAGTTTAATAACATATCTGCTGATGATTAATCAATGATAATATTGAGATTTTTGTGCATTTTGTTATATACTATAAACATTAAATTAATATTTTAAGGGTATAAGCATTGATATGGAGCAAGCAAAAAGTAAAAAAGAAATAGAAAAAGAAATTAATCAATTAAGAGGGGTCATCAGAAAACATAATTATCAATACTATGTTCTCGATGAGCCCATTATTTCAGATTATGAATATGATAAATTATTAAAGAGATTAATAACTTTGGAGCAGAAATATCCTGAGTTTATCTCTCCGGATTCTCCTACTCAAAGGGTCGGATCACAACCACTTGAAGAATTTAAAACGGCTAGACATCTGGTGCCGATGTTGAGTCTATCTAACGCTTTTTCTGATAAGGAGTTATTGGATTTTGATCAAAGAATCAAGAAAAATTATTCTCAACAATTTTTCGATTACGTAGTTGAATTAAAGATTGATGGCTTGGCAATTGCACTGGTTTATGAAGATGGCATTCTCCAACGTGGTGCTACCAGGGGAGATGGCTTCGTTGGTGAGGATATAACTCAAAATTTGAGGACTATCAATAGTATACCTCTGAAATTAAGGGAATATAATCATATGAATAGGATTGAGGTTTACGGTGAAGTGTATATGAATAGGGAAAGTTTTAAAAAACTTAATGAAGAACGAAATGAAAAGGGAGAAAACATATTTGCAAACCCCAGAAATGCAGCTGCCGGCTCGGTTCGCCAATTAGACCCCTCAATAACTGCAAAGCGACAACTGGATACCTTTGTTTATCAAGCAAAATTTCCGCAAGAGCATGATTTGGAAACACATATGGAAGTATTAGCATTTCTAAAAAAGGCCGGGTTCAAAGTCAACCAAAATATTAAACAATGTGACAATATAGAGGAAGCTATTGATTATTGTAAATCCTGGAAAAATAAAAAAAATATACTGAATTATGAAATAGACGGGATGGTTATTAAGGTTAATCAATTGTTGTTAAGGGAAAAACTTGGTTCAACTTCAAAAAGCCCACGCTGGGCAATTGCATATAAGTTTCCAGCAGAACAAATGACAACAGTTATTGATGACATTATAGTAGGTGTAGGTCGGACAGGGGCTTTGACACCTGTTGCAAAATTGAAACCGGTTGTCATTTCAGGATCAAGGGTACAAAGAGCTACTTTGCACAATGAAGATGAAATTAGAAGAAAAGATATCAGGATTGGGGATACTGTGTTAATCCAAAAAGCAGGTGAAGTAATTCCTGAAGTTATAAAGGTAATCAAAGAAAAGCGCAGTGGAAAAGAAAAAATATTTAATATGCCCAAAAAATGTCCTGTTTGCGGCTCAGAAGTGATAAAACTTGCCGAAGAAGTAGTTTCCCGCTGTAATAATATTTCCTGTCCCGCTCAAGTTAAGGAAAGGATTAAACATTTTGTATCACGGCAGGCAATGGATATCGATGGCCTGGGCTCTGCACTTATTGAGCAATTGGTAGATAAAAAGTTAATCAAAGATTTTGCCGATTTGTATTATCTTAAAAAAGAAGATTTAGTCAAACTGGAGAGGATGGCAGAAAAATCTTCGGAAAATATAATAAAAGCAATTGAAAACAGCAAAAAGAGACCTTTGTCGAATTTGATTTTTGCCTTAGGCATTCGGTATGTGGGTAATTACGCCTCAAAGCTGCTTGCCCAAAAGATCGATAATATATTAGATTTACAAGACAAAAATAGTGAAGATTTAGTGAATATTTCAGAAATTGGACCCAAAATTGCCGAAAGTATCGTTTTATTTTTCAAGAAAGAAGAAAATTTACAAATTATCAAAAAATTAAAAGATGCCGGTGTTAATCTTAGTTCTCAAGAAAAAATTGCCGAAAAACAGACATTAAGAGAAGTTCAGTTTGTTTTAACCGGTACATTGGAACATTACACAAGGGAGGAAGCAAAGGACGCAATAGAACGATTGGGGGGAAGAGTGACCGGTAATGTTACAAAAAAAACAGATTACCTGGTTTTGGGTAAAGAGCCAGGCCAGAAATACCAAAAGGCCAAAGAGATGGACATTAATATAATAGAAGAAAAAGAATTTAAAGAGATGTTAGAAAAGTAGAAAATTGGACAGGAGGATTATTTTATGGCTGAAAGAATCATTGATAAAAAAGAGGTTGAATATGTAGCAGGATTGGCCAAGCTGGAATTAAACGAGGAACAAAAAAGTTTATTTTTAAAACAATTAAATGATATTCTTACTTATTTTAAGAAATTAAATGAATTAGATACTGAATTGGTAGAACCTACATCTCATATTCTGCATTCTGCTAATGCATTTCATGAAGATGTAATTAAACCATCATTGCCACAAGAAGTAGTGATGAATTTAACCCAACATAAGAAAAATGGCTATTTTAAGGTTCCTAAAATATTATAATTATTTTCAAATAAAGCCTATGGATTTATTTAACCATGAAAAACCACCTTCTAAGAAGGTGGTAATGGTTAAATTGA
>JAGYIZ010000029.1 GCA_018402425.1 Candidatus Atribacteria bacterium
TTAATACATTTTTAAAAGCAATGCAAATTTATATGGTTCCGGGAAGTGCATCAACATTTGACATGATTATTGGTTCTTTCTTAATTTTAGTTATTCTTGATACAGCCCGAAGATCTGTAGGATGGGCTATCCCTATATTTGTTGTTCTTCTATTTTTATATGTCTTAGCCGGTCCAATAATGCCCGGAATTTGGAGGTTATCAGGTTTATCCTGGAAATTTGTTATAAATTCGGCCTACTTCTCTCCGTTAGGTATTTATGGAAGCATTACTGGAATGTCTGCAACTTTTATCGGTATGTTTATTATTTTCGGTGCTCTTATCTCTGCTGCAGGGGGAGGGAAGACCTTTATTGATTTGGCTCTTGCTCTAACCGGGAGATATAGAGGTGGACCTGCGAAAACAGCAGTTGTATCCAGTGCACTTTTTGGTAGTATATCAGGTAGTGGAGTGGCTAATGTGTCTGTTACCGGCAATTATACCATTCCTTTAATGAAAAGATTAGGATATAACCCCGATTTTGCTGCTGGAGTAGAAGCTATTGCTTCAACTGGTGGCGGAATTACTCCACCTATTATGAGCATAGCTGCTTTTATAATGGCAGAGTTCTTGGGTATTCCCTACTTAAAGATTATTGCTTATGCCTTAATACCTTGTTTGCTTTATTATACTGGAGTTTTTGCTGGAGTACATTTTGAAACTATACGCCATGGTCTGGCTGCTGTACCTAAAGATGAAATCCCAAGTTGGAAAAGTATTTTAACTTTTGAAAGACTTGCCTCACTTGTTATTCCTACAGGAGTTCTATTGTACTTTATAGCTAAAGGAAGTCCTCTTGTTTTTGCGGGATTTTATGCTTGTGTGGCAATAATTATTGTTTTTTTGTTGTCCAATCTTTCTCTATCCGGAGTTAAGGAGACTATTAATAAAATAGGTGAAGGATTGAGCGAAGGAGGATTAGGGCTTGCTAAAATTGTTCCCATACTGGTAGCAGTTAATATATTAGTTAATATGATTGGAATTACTGGT
The DNA here is from genome assembly GCA_018402425.1 of Candidatus Atribacteria bacterium. Lineage (GTDB taxonomy): Bacteria > Atribacterota > Phoenicimicrobiia > Phoenicimicrobiales > Stramentimicrobiaceae > Oleincola > Oleincola secundus. The sequence goes on from JAGYIZ010000029.1 coordinate 1,029, forward strand.
ATAGCACCAAAATTAAGTGGACTAATATTGGATGTTGGAGAAGATAATCTATTTTTAGCACTTTTTATTGCAACTATAATTCCTTTCTTGTTGGGAACCTCCCTTCCAGTGGTTCCTACCTATATATTGTCTCTTTCTATTCTCGCGCCATCACTCTTGCAATTGGGAATCGATGAGGTAACTGTACACTTATTTTTCATTTATTGGTCAATTTTAGGTGGGGTAACGCCACCTACTTGTACCCAAGCCATTGTAGCGGCTGGAATTGCCAAAAGTAATTGGTTTAAAACTGCAATGATTTCAGTAAAACTTGGTATTGTAGCTTTTATTATACCGTACTTTTTTGTCTTGAATCCCGCCCTTGTTGGTCGCAGTGATGTTTTAAGTGTTATAACTTTTACTATAAGTGCGTTTTTTGGTGCAATTTTACTTGCTTATGGTTTTTTCGCCCATATGAATATTGGTTTTTTTAACCGAGTATTTAGAGTTTTATACATATTAATCGGTTTCCTACTTATGAACCCTAACCATATTCTATCAATCATAGGTATAGGGTTAATTATACCTATTTTCTTATCTCAACGTTTAATTAATAAATTAGAAATATCCAAAAAAATGTAATAAAAAAATAAGTTTAATTGAATTAGATTTCCCAAAGATCATTATTTTTTTCAAAAAATCTGAAATTGAAAATTGGGAAAAAATATAAAAGAAAGGAGGTGAAAAAATGAAAAATAGAAGATTAAATGAATTGGTTTTTGTGCTTGCCCTAGTTCTGTTGATTGGTATAAGTATAGGTCATATTTCTGCACAGGAGACTGTATATCTCAATATGGGGAGTACTTCATCTACTTCGGGATTATATGCCTGGGCAGTAGCTTCTGCTTCAGTGATCAACAAGGCCGATAATAATACGAGGGTTACTGTTATTGAAAGTGGAGCTGCTCTTGATAACTTAAGACGAGTCAAAGATGGTGCTTTTGATTTTGCTTTATGTGTAGATTCTGCTTCTGCCATGCAGCTCTATAAAGGAATAAGCACTTTTGAAGGCGAAGGTTGGGAACCAATAAGGTGGTTGTTCCTTAGAAATGCAATAACCAATAGACTCCATGTCCGAGCTGATTCTGGAATTACAACTTTTGCAGATTTAGCTGGGAAAAAATTCTGTCCTGGTTTCCCAGGTGCTTCTTCAACCACAAATTTTATAAACTTTAATGAAGTTACAGGTACAGGTATCGACTTAGAGTTTGCATCACTTGGAGATGCAATTAATTCTTTTAAACAAGGAAAAATTGTGGGAATGCAAAAATCGAGCTCCATGACTTCTTTAGATTCTTCATTAATTGAAGTAGACTTTAAAATTCCATTAGCAGTCATCGGTTATAGCGAAGAAGATATGAAAAAGATAAGAGCAGAATACCCTTATATCACTTTCTTTGAAACACCAGCAGGTAGCATTCAACAGCTTCCCGATCATCCCACTATTATGGAAGAAGGACAGGTAGTAGGTGCAATTGCTTCTTCAAATTTACCTGAAGAAGTCGGTTATGAGATAGTAAAAGCTTATGTAGAAGGGTTTGAAAAAGTTGCTGCAGCTTATCCTGGAATAAAGGGATGGGATCCCATTAGTGATGTCTTTGAATTAGTAGCACCGGGTGGTGAAATACCGATTCATGCTGGACTTTACAAGTATTGTTTGGAAAAAGGAATTGAAGTCCCAGAGCGCTTTATTCCACCAGAGAGTAAAAAGTAATAAATAATAGTTAGTTATGAGAGAATTACTTTCTATATGATTACATTGTGAGGTGATGAAAAGTGAGTTACTGGAAGAAATTAAGTATTTTACTTATTTTAATACTATTAATTTCTAGTGTAATAGTTTTTGCTTCAGAGGAACAAGCCCCCAATTTAGTGATAACACCAATAAGTGGGGAGCCTGGGGCTAAATTGATTTTTTATGGGGCTGGATTTGTCCCTGGGGAAAAGGTAAAGGTCACTATGACAGTAGATGAAGTTCCTTTTGTTTTTGCTGAAGCAGAAACCGGAGGATTTGTAACCGTTAACGAAAATGGTGCCTTTAAACTTCAGCCAAGAGGTGGAATTCCTACAGTCTTACTTAAAGCAGGTATTTATACTATAGAAGCTGTTGGAGACCAAGGTTCAAGGGCGACTGTACCTTTGGAGGTTTTAGAGAAGGAATAGTTGAAGACTACAACTGAGTAATTAATAGGACCATTAATTTATTACAAAGACGGCTTTAAAAAGGCCGTCTTTGTAATAAAGTTAAGCAAGAAAGATGTGATGTGGAAATTATTAGTTTTGCTTTATATCGGTTATTTGGGAGGCAATATTATTTTCTCTGCCATAAGTTTCGGTCAATTTTTTTAATTTAGGTAAAGCATATTCTTTGATTTCTAACATTTCCTTATTAGTTAAACGCCATTGCCAGTTGGAATCAGCGTGAGAGGGGTAATTCATTCTTGCCTCTTCGTCCAGACCCAGAATATCCTGGACAGGAATAATAGCCATTTTTGCTACTGAAGCCTGGACCAATCGAATTATATCCCAATGAAAATTTTCTGCTTGAATTGTCTTGCCCAGGTATTTTTTAATCAATCTTTTTTGGCAGGGTTTTATCTCACTTTTTAGCCAGCCGCTTATTGTATTATTATCATGTGTTCCGGTATATACCACACAATATTTCAGGTGATTATGGGGAAGATGAAGGCTGTCAGGGAAAGCATCTTCATCAAAACCAAATTGTATTACCCGCATTCCTGGGAGCCCCAATTGATTTATTACTTTAACCACATCTTTAGTAATTACTCCCAGGTCTTCAGCAATAAATGGAAGATTGGGGAATTCCCTGGAGAGCATTCGGAAAAAGCTATTTCCCCCACCTTTTTTCCAATTACCATTAATAGCTGTTTTTTCGCCAGCCGGTATTTCCCAGTAAGAAACTAATCCACGGAAATGATCAATTCGTAACAAGTCTACTACTGATAAATTATGGCTAATTCTTTTTTTCCACCAGTCAAAATCCTCTTTGCGGTGTGCAGACCATTTATAGACCGGATTTCCCCATAGCTGTCCCGTTTTGCTAAAATAGTCCGGCGGAACACCGGCTTTAAATCGAGGTTTTTTGTTCTTACCCAGTTTAAATAATTCCGGGTGAGACCAGACATCGGCACTATGATAGGTAACATAGATAGGCATATCTCCGATAATTTTTATATTATTTAATTTACAATAACTTTTTAATTTATTCAATTGCCTGAAAAAAGAAACTGCAAAACTTTTTGATTTTTTTTCTTTTTCCATCTGTTTGGTTAATGATTTTAGGGTATTTTCTTTACGGTCACTTATCTGGTCAGGCCATTTATTCCATTTTTGATCTGGGAATTGAGAGCCTAATACCTCAAAAAGTGCATAATCGTCTAACCAAAAAGACTGTTCCTGGCAGAATTTATCAAATTCCTGTTGATATTTAGAAATTTTATTAAAGACAGCACAGGATTTAGCAAGCATTTTTTTCTTTAAGGAATATACTCTGGCAAAGTTTATATGTTTTTCTTCCGGTAGATAATAATTCTCTAAATCATCTATAGATAATAATCCATCCTGATAAAGCAGTTCAGGACTAATAAAGATAGAGTTGCCGGCAAAGGCAGAATGGGAATAATAAGGAGAATTGCCATGTTTTAATTCTGTGGGATTCAAAGGCAATATTTGCCAGTAATGCTGTTTATTCTTTTTTAATAGATTTGCAAAGTCATATGCTGTTGGGCCAAAATCTCCGATACCAAATTTTGAGGGCAAAGAGGATATATGCATTAATATGCCACTGCTACGATATTTCTTCATTATTAATTCTCCTTATTTGTCAGAATGACTGCTATCGGAAAATATCTTAAAATATTTCCTATTGGTGTTAATTCAGCTAATTTAATAGGTTGCTGGCTGATGAATTCTAATCCTGAATATCTTGTCTTTTTAGGCAATTCTATAAAAGTATTCTTCCAGAGTTTATTTCCTAGAGGATACTGGCCAGATTTCACGATCTTTGTAGAAAAACGTGGCACTATAGTGATAAGAGTCTTGTTTTTATAGGTTCTCAAATAGGCAATAATATTATCCTTATATTTACCCTGAACAGAAAGAGGGATGAACGAGCCTTTTAAAAATAATTCTGGCTCTCTATTCCTTAACTGTAACAATTGATAGATCATGAATAATTTAATTTTACCATTCTCGGGCTTACTTAAAAGTTCTTTTAATAGATTAATAGTATTCTTGGAATTTTGTATTGATGTTTTTATATCCTGTAACATATGTATTCTATAATTATAATCAACCAGTCCTCTGTTATCCGGATCAACCAAACGTAAATCCCATAACTCTGAACCCTGGTAAAAATCTGGAATTCCCGGACAGGTTAATTTAAGTGCTAACTGAGAAAGTGAATTGAGCAGACCATAAAATGAAATATATTGGTGAAAATTTAAGAGGTCAGACAAAAAGAGGTTATCTCTATTTTTACTACTCTCCAAAATATTGGCTGTAAAGGCAGTTAATATTTCTTCATAAGGATTATAAGGGTTTATCCAACTGGTATATATTTTAGCCTCCCGGGCAGATTTTAGCAGGTATTGTTGGATTCGTTTTATATAACCATGATTTATCTCTGTTAAACCTGCAAAGGGCAGGGTGCCAATTAGTGTTTGATAGAGGAAATATTCCATGTTCTTATCCGGAAAAAGCAAAGAATTGTTTTTTATCTTTTTGCTAAGGTTTAGCTGGTGCCAATCATTAAGCTTTTTCTGCCAGTATTCAGGTATTTCCGAAAGAACGTTAATTCTTGCTCTAATATCTTCTCCTCTTTTGGTATCATGGGTTGTGCTTGCATTCATGGAATAAGGCCATTTCTGTCTTCTTTTTTTCATAAAAGAGTAAAACTTACTCTTTGTTATCCCGAAATTTTCCGGTTCCCCGCCTACTTCATTTAAAGAAATCAATGGATGATAACAATATAAAAAGGTGTCTTCCATGCCTTTGGCCATTAATGGACCGGTAAATTGTTGCCATCTCATGATAAGTTTAATTAATTCTTTTTTCTTTTCAATATTCAATTTTTTAATTAGCAGAGGATTAAATATTCCAAAAGAAATATATTTTAATTCATTTTTTAGCTCCGGATGAGCTTGTTCTGTTTGACTAATAATTTTTATTATCTGGTTTATCTCTTTTTTATTTAGGTAAGATGGGCTTATATAAGTACGGTAAATTGGCATACGAATCATAATTTCTTGTAAGGCAGTTAAAAGTTTTTTCTTATCGAGCAAGGGATAGGATTGTTTTAGATGCTGTTGATAATAATCATAGAATAATTGAACTATATTTTCTAAATCGCCGTACATCTGTTGTTTTAAAATAAGCCTTTTTTTCTTTAATAATAGTTGGGCAGGATTATATTTTCGGTTAATAAATGAGTGGTAGGAATTTAAAAATTTTGTTTTAGTCTTTTTCTGACAGAATAAATTATTAACATAATAGAGAAAATCGTATCCGGTGTTTCCTTCAGTAGAAAAACTTGATAACATCATTTCATCTGGTTGTAATATTTTCTCAACAACCGTATAAGTATCAGGAACATTTTTTCGCAGCTTTTCTAAATATTGTTTTGGGTCAAATAGGCCGTCTAGATGGTCAATCCTGAGACCGGTGATGTTTCCCCGGCGAACTTCCTTCAGGATAAGCTGATGTACAGAATCAAAAACATTTTTATTTTCGATTTTCAAACATATTAATTCATTTATACTGAAAAATCGTCGGTAATTAATTTTATTTCCGCTATGTTTCCACCAGCTAGGTAAATAATGCTCTTGCTAGTAATTCATGCCAGAACAGAGAATAGCTTGGCTCTGAATAATCTTTTTTTACCTTATTCCAGTAACCATAATATTTTATCGGATTCTTTTTAGGGAGATGATATTGTTCTTCTTTTTGGTCTTTGGGCCAAAAAAGGGATAATATTTCTCGAAAATCTTGGTAATTTAAGGGTAAGTAATAATCATGATAATTAATAAAGAATTTTTTTCTTTTATATCTAAGTTGAATAAGACCTTCCTGTAAACAATTCTTTAAGTTTTTTCCAAAAAAGGGAATAATAATTTGCCTTTTAATTCTGAATCTTTTATTTGCCAATTAATATCAAAATATTCACTGTAAATCGATTGTTAGCCTTTTTCCAATACATCATAAAGAAATGGATTGAGGGATGATAGGCCATATGATTAGAAACAATGTCTTGTATCCAACCTAACTGTGTTTTTAATCTGCTCTGCCAGGTGAAAAAATGCTTTTTCCCCTAGAACTGACGGTCAATCTTGTTAAAATTTATCAGGTCATATCCATGTTTACCCCGGTTTTAGATTTCAGGATAGGGAAGCATATATATCAGAAATTCTAAGATTTTTTTAGATAGGGAACAATTTTCTGTTTCTCAAATCTGAAAGAAGGATTAAATTGAATACGATAAGAAGACAAAGGAATTTCATTAAGATACACCTACGCTGAGCATTACCCCTAATTTTTAAATTCTTCCAGCCATAATCTGGCTTTTTCATCTCTCTGATTAACTTTTTCCTGGAAGGGAGGTATTAATTCTGCTTCATCTGAAAATAAATATTTTGAGCCTCCAGGGATAAAAATTAATATCAATTTTTTCCAGTTTACTCAATGTAGCAGTAATTTTGATACGATTAATATTATCGTGTTGTTTGATACAATTTTTCTATTGCTTGATTGACCCATCTCTATTTTAAATTCCAAGGTATTTTATCAATATCGATAGACCAATCTTGAATTTCTTCTATAAGGTTTTCCAGCCTATCTAAATTTATAGAATCCTCAGAAAAAAGTTGATTTAACTCCAGGTTAATAGCCTCTTGAGTAATAACTGATAAAGATTGTGGAATAGGGATATTTAGTTGTTTTAGAAAATTTATGACAGTATAGTTATCCGTGTAAATTTGTGTAATACTTCTTTCAGCCTCTTCTTTGTTAGGTTGAAGTATTTTTTGAATAACTTTTCTTTGTTCATCTTTAAACAGGTACCAGAGAGAGTAACTATTCGTTTTGAAATGTTTATCCATTAATCGGATGATATCGACAATATTTGCTTGATCAAAAGCAGCATTAATCTCTTGAACCATTTTTTGATATGTTTGCTCATCTTGATAGCGTCGCACACCACCGTTTACATTATGATCACCTAAATGTAGAACAGCAAAGCTTATTTTGTCTTGTTCCAGGGTAATTTCTGATTTGATAGTTGCTTTTCCTATTGCTATTTTTAATTGTCCATTTTCCCTGTGTTCTGTTTCATCGTCCAGGATTTGGTAGGAATAAATATTTTTTTGCTTACCGTTAAATAAAGTTGAAACAGCATAATGTGCACCAACCCGTAATAGGTCAATTATTGCTGGTTGAATCACTTTTTCATAAATATTAGCTCCATTCTTATATTTACGGATATTACTGGGAGCTTGACTTAATTTTTCCATATATTCTGGTTCTAAATCGATGTCATGCAATTCTTTAGCCAATTGCATACAGCGGGCAGCATAGTGCATAACCTGGGTTGTTTCTATGCCTGATATTTCATCAAAAAACCAGCCACAACTGGTATACATTAGCATGGCATTCCGTTGCATTTCCAGGTATTTTATAGCTTTAATTTTTTCTTCCTGGTTGAGATGATGGCTGGCAAATTGATCAAGAAAACTATCTATATTTTCCGGATTACGATTGAGAATGATAGTAATATATTCATTCCTGGCCTGCCATACATCTTTAAAATATGCAGATGCTCCTTTTTCAAAAAGATTAATTGTCTGATCTCTCAACCAATCCATAGCTTCTCTAAGTGGTTTTCTCCATTTCTGATGCCAATTGGCATTCATACCGGTGTGACATCCACAATCATTACGCCAGCGTTCAACTCCATGAACACAACTCCAGGAGGTGTTATTTACAATCTGTACTTCATAGATAGGTGGATGAAATTCCAGGTATTCTCCGTAATTAGTTATTTTGGCTAGATTATTTTTTTCAATATGATTCAAACAGAAAGATAAAGCCATATCACCAAAACGGTGGTGATGTCCGAAGGTTTCCCCATCAGTAGCAATATGGACTAATTCCGGTTTTTGATTTTCCTGGGAAAAATTAGCTATTAAGCTATTGGCAAATTTTTCACCATTACCTAAAAGTCCTCCAAAACTGACTTCATGGGCCAAAGCACCGTTATAGAAAAATATATTAATTGATTTTCCGGATGGTAAAGGACATAGATATACCTGTCTAAAGTCAATATTGTCTTTTTCAATTTCTTTCCAGGGAGAATCTTTTTCCATTTTTCTTATCCTGGCAGCCTGATGAGGTGCAAGAATAGTGTATTTTATTCCTAGTTCAGCAAGGGTTTCTAATGTTGCATAATCTACTGCTGTCTCGGGTAACCACATACCTTCCGGATAACGGCCGAAACGTTCCTGAAAATCTTTAATTCCCCAATATATCTGAGTATATTTGTCTTTTTCATTGGCTAAAGGCATAATCATATGATTGTAGGCCTGGGCAATTGCTGAACCATGCCCGTTAAATTTCTCTTGGCTTGCTTTATCTGCATCCAATATGGATTGGTAAATTTCCGGCTGATGTTTTTTCATCCAGGAGAGCAAAGTGGGTCCGAAATTAAAGCTCATGTTAGTATAATTATTAACAATACGAATAATATCACCTTCCTCATCCAGGATACGTGAGGCAGTATTGGTTTTATAACATTCTTCTGATATTCGCTCATTCCAGTCATGGAAGGGATAAGCTGAGTCCTGTAATTCAATATCTTCCAGCCAGGGATTTTCCCGAGGGGGTTGATAAAAATGTCCGTGTATACAGATATATTTATTCTTTTCCATTTTTATTATTGACTCCTTTTTGTCTATATAAAAGAAATTGAGAAGGTTCCAGAATTATTTCATCTTTTTCATAAAATATATCAGAGGCAGAGGTTTCTTTTCCCAGCCATTTTTTTTGGCTTGAATCAAAGACCAACTGCCAGATTGATGTATCAGATACTGGATAGTCCTTACATTGCTTAATATTGTATTTAATTTTACAGGAGTTGAAGTTAGCTATTAATAGAAATTGTTCTTCTTTGCCGATTCTCTTTTGAATAAGAACTTTCTTTTCTTCTGATCCCCATGCTGTTAATTGTTTTTTGCTTGGGCATCGTAACAAAGAATGCTTCTTTCTTAATTTTATCAGTTGACTATAGAAGTTCAATAAAACAGCATAATTATTTTCTTTTCTCTTTTGCCAGTTGATTTTGCTTTTTTGAAAAGTTGATTTATCTTGTGGATCAGGAGGTTCTTGCTGCCACTGGAATTGAGCAAATTCTTTTTTCCTTCCCTCTCTGACTGCCTGGACCAAATTCTGGTCTTCATGGTTAATAAAGTACAAAAAAGGAGAATCTTCACCATATTCCTCACCCATAAATAATAGAGGAATATAAGGAGAAAGAATAGTTATTGCTGCTGCCAATTTTAAATTTTCCAATGATACCAGGTTAGAGAGACGTTCTCCCAGCATACGATTTCCTACCTGATCATGATTCTGTGAATAGACAATAAGTTTGTCTGTCGGGATAAATCGGGAACTATTGCCATGATTTTTTTTGCGAAAAGAAGAATACTGTCCGGAATAAACAAATCCTTCATTAATTGCTTTTACCAGATCCTGGATTTTACCAAAATCCTGATAATAACCGGATTTTTCTCCAGTAAGCAGAGCATGCAGGGAATGATGAAAATCATCACTCCATTGTGCATCCAGTTGATATCCGCCTTTTTGACGATCTCTGACAATTTTGTTGTTATTAAGATCACTTTCTGCTATGAGATGATATACTTTGTTATTTTTTTTGGAAAGTTTTTTAATTGCAAAAGACAGTTCTGATAAGATATGTGTTGCACTTATATCAAAGATACCGTGGATGGCATCAAGCCGTAAACCATCAAAATGGTATTTTTTTAGCCAGTAAAGGGCATTTTGAATAAAAAAATTTCTTACTTCATTGCTGAATGGTCCATCAAAGTTAATTCCTTTTCCCCAGTTGGAATGATATTTTTCCGTAAAATAAGGACCAAATTGAGGGAGAAAGTTTCCCTCTGGGCCAAGATGATTGTATACAACGTCCAGTAGAACTGCAAAACCATGTTGGTGACAAATATTAATCAATTTTTTTAAACTATTAGGTGTACCATAGGAATTTTGTACCGCAAAAGGGAATACTCCATCATAACCCCAATTTCTTTTTCCGGGAAATTGGGCTATAGGCATGAGTTCTATCGTATTAATTCCCAATCTTGCTAGTTCATCCAACCTGGGGACAATAGCATCAAAATTGCCTTCTGTACTAAATGTCCCTACATGAAGTTCATATATTACCATATCTGATAAGGCTATTCCCGGCCAGTTTTGATCATCCCAGGGGAAAGAATGATTAACTATTTCAGAGGGTCCGTATATTCCTTTCGGTTGAAATTGAGAGGCAGGATCCGGAAATTCTTCTTTTGAATCAAGTTGATAGGTATATTGATAACCCGGATAAATTCCACTGATTTTTGAAGACCAATAACCTTCTTTTTTGTCAGGTTTTAATTCTATCATTTGCTCATCTGGAGAAACTATATGAACAGTTACCTTATTTCTAAAAGGTGCCCAAAGAGAAAAACTGGTTTTCTTACAATTAAGGTAATCTGAACCGATTATCATATTATTCTACCTGCTTTTTTAAAAAAAGAATACCAAGGGGCGGAATAGTAATATTGATTGAAAAATCATAACCATGCATAGGGACCGGAACAGCTTCGACTTTTCCCATGTTTCCTTGCCCGCTTCCCCCGTAAAGAGAAACATCGCTATTGAGAAATTCTTGCCAGATACCATTATCGGGTACACCAATTCGGTAATTATAGTAGGTTGTTGGTATAAAATTACAAACAATCAGTATTCTTTCTTTTTCGTTTTTACTCTTTCTTAAAAAAACCAGTACACTGTGGCTCCAGTCGTTGTTTTCTATCCATTGGAAACCTGAACTATCAAAGTCTATTTCATGCAACGCTTTTTCTTCTGTATAGATATGGTTAAGATCTTTGACCCATTTTAACATTCCATCATGATAAGGAAATTTAAGTAAATGCCAGTCAAGAGAATAATCATGCTGCCATTCCTGTCTTTGACCAAATTCATTTCCCATAAAGAATAACTTTTTACCCGGATGGGCAAACATATAACCGAATAATAAACGTAAATTAGCAAATTTTTGCCAATCATCGCCGGGCATCTTTTCCAACAGTGATTTTTTACCATGAGTTACTTCATCATGGGAAAGAGACAATATAAAGTTTTCGTTGAATGCATATAAAAGACTAAAGGTAAGTTCATGATGGTGATATTTACGATATATCGGATCTCTGGCAAAATAAGACAGGGTATCATGCATCCAACCCATATTCCATTTCATGCCAAAACCGAGTCCTCCTAAATAAATAGGCCTGGAAACCATAGGCCAGGCAGTGGATTCCTCGGCAATCATTTGAATATCCGGGAAATAAGAATAAGAAGTTTCATTTAGTTTTTTAATAAAGGCAATAGCATCTAAATTCTCCCTACCCCCGAAACGATTTGGAACCCATTCTCCTTCTTTGCGGGAATAATCCAGGTAAAGCATAGAGGCAACAGCGTCAACTCGTAAACCGTCAACATGATAATAATCCAGCCAGAATAGGGCACTGCTAATTAAAAATGACTGAACTTCTTTTCTGCTATAATTAAAAATGTAACTTTTCCAGTCGGGGTGAAACCCTTGTTTTGGATCGGCATGTTCGTAGAGATGGGTACCGTCAAAATAAACTAAACCGTGTTCATCTCCCGGAAAATGAGAAGGAACCCAATCCAGGATCACACCAATACCCTGTTGATGAAGGTAGTCGACAAAATACATGAAATCCTGTGGTGTTCCATAACGACTGGTGGGAGAAAAGTAACCTACTGTCTGATAGCCCCATGAACCGTAGAAGGGGTGCTCCATCACCGGTAATAGCTCTATATGGGTAAAACCGTTTTTGTTACAATATTGGGCTAATTCTGTGGCAAATTCCCGATAATTGAGAAAATCATTTTCTGGCTGAAGTTTTCTCTGCCAGGAACCGATATGTACTTCATAAACAGAAAAGGGCTGATTTAATCGGTTTTTTTCTTTTCTTTCTTCCATCCAGGTCTGGTCCTGCCATTGATAATTTAAATCCCATATTACAGAGGCAGTAAATGGTGGTTTTTCTCCATAAAAAGCATAAGGATCCCTTTTATCTACAGCATATTTTTGATATCTTGACTGAATATGATATTTATATTTTTCGCCTTTTTCCAGATTTGTAATAAAACCTTCCCAGATACCGCTACCGGCATGAATTTGTTTTAACTTATGACTACCCGGTTTCCAATCATTAAAATCACCAATAACTGAAACAAATTCGGCATTAGGAGCCCAGACAGCAAAATGAAATCCGTTTTTGTCATTAATGACCCCAGGATGTACTCCCAGATGTCGATATAATTGGTAATGTGTTCCTTCGTTAAAAAGAAAAACATCATCTTTACTCAATATAGAATTTGTCTGCAGCATCTTATTCTTTTTTTTCATCATTAATTGCTCCTATCTCATAAAGAATTCCTTTTAAAGGAATAGCCAGCCAATCAGGCCGATTATTTATCTCATAGCCTACTTCATATACCGCTTTTTCTAGCAGATAAATACTAAGTAATTTACTTATTTCTGTCCTATCCTCAGGAATAATAGCCGAAGAATTAATGTGTTCCAGATAAGTATTAAGAAAAGTTTTGCTGACATAGTAAGTCCACAATTTTGCCCAGTGTTCCAACTCTTCATATTCTCCGGCAATTTTTTCTTGGATTAAAGGAGAAAATGCAGCATAATGGAAAGAGCGGAGCATACCTGCTACATCCTTCAATGGTGAACGTTTCAGCCTTCTTTCACCCAAAGGCCTGGCTGGTTCTCCCTCAAAATCAATAATATAAAAATCATTTCCGGTATACAAAACTTGGCCTAAGTGATAATCCCCATGTACCCTTATTTTTTTAGCTTTAATTTTTTTAGCTAAAACTTTTCTGCAATGACTAATAATGCTGGATTCCAAAGAAAGTACTTCCTTTAAGTCATCCTGGATAGCATTGGGACAGTGGCTACTATTTTTACGTAAGGACAGGAATACTTTTTTGACCAGGCTTTGAATTGATTGATAGATAGAACGCTGATAAAGTAAGGAATAAGATTCAGTCTTAAAGTTATGGTCCTGAGTAGGACGTGCCAGGGCTTGATGTAACTCGGCTGTTCTTTTACCAAGCAGATGAGACATTTCTAAAAAAGGTGCACCAATCAATTCTGACATGATTTCCGGAATATCCTGTTCGGGTTTTTCGAAAAAAGATGATGGTAGAGAAGGATATTTCTCTATCTGGGTTATTTTAGAAAGGACTCTTTCATAATATCGAACCAGGTAATCCTGAGAATAATCCCAGGCATTTCCTTCGCTTTGTACAAAGGGATATAAAATACCAAGTGTAACCAGAGAGCCATCTTTCTTTTGGTACTCAAGTGCTCCCGCAAAAGATGGAACATTCTTATAATCTGTTTTTTCTGTAATGTACCTGACAATTTCTAAATCAGGATTCATGCCCTCATCCAGTTTACGGAATAATTTAAAGATAAGTTGATGGTCATATAGAATTGAAGTATTGCTTTGTTCAGTATTCAAAGGATTAGAATGTTCGATCAAATTCAGGTTTTTGCGTATATTTTTAAAACATTTGCCAGGATATGCCTTTAATTTCCCCCCGTTTGTTCTAATAACCCTTCTTCTGGCAACTAGATGAATAAGAGTTTGGTGGAAATCTTCATCTAAAACTGAATCATAGATTATTCCTTCAGTCTCTGGAGATTGATATTGAAGAAGAACAGAATTAGGCTTTTCCTGTAACAATATGTTTGCCTGTTCTATTTCTAAAAAAGATAGCGGAAGATGATAATATTCTTCAGTGGCAGAAGCATAGCTAACTTTTAGAATAAGCAGTAAAGTAAAACTATTGTTGTTTTTAACAGGCATTGCTTCTGTTACATTAATTTTTAATATTTTTTGAGATTTACCGCCAAACCACCTTTGTTCTTTTAAAAATCTAGGTAGTATTTGATTTTCAATTTTTACCCTGGTTCTATTGTCAAAAAGATGTATCCATTCTTTTTTAGATTTAATTATTGGGATTTGCCGACTGGTTTTCTCGCTAACATCTTCTTCTTTCTGTAAAATAAACCAAAAATAATCATAGAATCCCATAGTCATAACATAGGGTTTTTCTTGAATACTTGGGAACTGATTTTTGCTAAACATTTCAATTGGATGGTATCCCGCATAACGGGATAAGTCCAGTTCTGTTACTTGAGAAAAGCGAGAAAGATTTATGACTACCAGGATAGTTTCACCTTCGTATTCCCGGATAAAAGCCAAAATCTTGGGGTTATCAGGCTGTAAAAATTCTATACTGCCTCTTCCAAAGGCTTTGTAATTTTTACGCATATTGATAACTCTCTTCATCCACCAAAAAAATGAGGTTTGGTTCTGTTCTTGAATTTCTACATTTATAGTTTCGTAATGATAAGCCGGATCAATAATAACCGGCAGATAGAGTTTCTGGGGATTAGCACGGGAAAATCCAGCATTTCGGTCGGCACTCCATTGCATAGGTGTTCTGACCCCATCCCGATCTCCTAAAAAATGATTATCTCCCATACCTATCTCATCACCATAATAAATGGTAGGTGTACCAGGAAGAGAAAAAAGTAATATCTTCATGATTTCCATTTTTCTGCGCTGATTTTCCAATAGTGGTGCCAAACGTCTTCGTATGCCTAAATTAATTCGGGCAGAGGTATCTCTGGCATAGACTCGATACATATAATCTCGTTCTTCATCAGTAACCATTTCTAGAGTTAATTCGTCATGATTCCTTAAGAATAGAGACCATTGACAGTTGTCCGGAATAGCCGGTGTTTGTTCTAAAATATCAATAATAGGGAAACGATCTTCCATCCTTAAAGCCATAAACATGCGGGGCATCAGAGGGAAGTGAAAGGCCATATGACAGGCATCTCCGTTACCAAAGTAACGTATGGCATCCTCAGGCCACTGATTAGCTTCAGCCAGAATCATGCGATTTTCATAATGCCTATCTACATGTGCACGTAATTTTTTTAGAAAATCCAGTGATTCAGGCAAATTTTCACAGTTGGTTTCTTCCCGCTCAAAAAGATAAGGGACGGCATCCAGGCGCATTCCGTCTACACCCATCTTCATCCAGAAATCAATTACACTTAGGATGGCTTTCTGAACTTCAGGGTTATCGTAGTTCAGATCTGGCTGATGAGAATAGAAACGATGCCAGAAATATTTTTCATTTTCAGGATCTCTCGTCCAATTGGAGGTTTCAAAATCCTGAAAAATGATTCGGGCATCCTGATATTTGTCCGGGTTATCACTCCAGACATAAAAATCTCTCCATTTCTTGGGGGCATTCTTTTTTCGAGCCCTTTGGAACCAGTGATGTTGATCTGAAGTATGGTTAAGAACCAATTCAATAATAACCTTCATTTCCCGTTTATGAGCTTCTCTTAAGAAGTGTTTAAAATGACGCATATTTCCATAATGGTTATGAATACTATAATAATCAGATATATCATATCCGTCATCTTTTAGGGGAGAGGGAAAAAAAGGCAATAGCCAGATAGTATTAACACCCAGATTTTCCAGGTAATCAAGTTTTTCGGCCAAACCTCTGAAATCTCCAATTCCATCACCGCTTTTATCATAAAAAGTCTTGACGTGAAGTTCATAAATAATAGCATCCTTATACCATAATGGATTTTCTGTAAAATCATCCTGGCTTATCATCTATTTCCTCCTAGTTAAAATAATCAAATTGGTTTTCTTTCTTCAAATATTTTTTAATTTTAATGATATGAGCTGGTAGAATATGTGGGTTTAACTCTATGTAATTATATTCACCCTGCCAGATATATTGTCCGCCACCTAATAAATCGTGAGCCAAAAAAGATTGTTCAGGGGAAATTCCCAGTTCATAAAGTGGTACTTTTATCCAGCCGGCTTGTGTGTAGTTAGGGTCCAGGTTAACAACAATCAGGATAGCGTTAGTCTTCTGTTCATTAAACTTGGCATAATAGAGTATTTGGCTGTTTTCCACTGGTAAAAATCTAATATTATTTGTTTTATGAAATTCCGGATTTTCTTCTCTGATTCGATTAATTGCAGTCATTAGTTTTCGATTACTATCTTTTACTTCTTCTGGTAACCAATTTTTGATAGCATACTTTTCCGAATTATAATATTCTTCTTTCCCCGGGACTGCTTTATTAATAAACCTTTCATAAGGTGGGCCATAAATACCGTAATTGGATGATAATGTTGACGCCAGTATAAATCTGATTATAAATGCTGTCTGACTGTCAGCTTGTAAATATTCAGATAGAATATCGGGTGTATTAGGCCAAAAATTAGGGCGAAAAAAATCTTTAACCTGACTCTGAGTAATTTCTATCAAATATTCAGTTAATTCCTGTTTGGTATTTCGCCAGGTAAAATAGGTATAAGATTGGGTAAAGCCAATTTTAGCCAATCGATACATAACCTTAGGTCTGGTAAATGCTTCTGCCAAAAATATAACTTCGGGATAATCTTCTTTTATCAGCTTAATCAACCATTCCCAAAAAAGAAAAGGCTTGGTATGTGGGTTGTCTACTCTAAAAATTTTAATTCCCTGCTTAATCCAAAAAATAACAATATTTTTTAATTCTTCCCATAGACTTTGCCATTGTTCTGTTTCAAAATTGAAAGGGACGATGTCTTCATATTTTTTAGGCGGATTTTCTGCATACTGAATAGTTCCGTCTACTCTCCAGCGAAACCATTCTGGATGCTCCTTAATATATGGATGATCCGGTGAACATTGAAAAGCAAGATCCAATGCTAATTCCATTCCATATCCATTAGCTTTTTTAATAACTTTTTGAAAATCAGAAAAACTACCTAATTTTGGATGAATAGTCATATGTCCGCCTGTATCATTTCCTATTGCCCAGGGACTTCCTGGATCTTCTTTACCTGCAATAACAGAATTATTTTTCCCCTTACGGTGAGTAATTCCAATGGGATGTATAGGTGGAAAATATAGAACATTAAATCCCATCCCGGCAATTGCCGGTATTCTTTTCAGGCAATCACGAAAAGTGCCATGTTTACCAGGTTCAGTAGAACAGGAACGAGGGAAAATTTCATACCAGGCACTAAAGCCGGCTCTTTTTCTCTCAACATTTACTTTTAAAATATTAGTATAACTAGTAATATGGTTTTGTACCGGGTATTTCTGCAGGAATTCGCTGTCTAGCTCTTTCTGCAGTTTTTTTATTAAAAGTTCTTGTGGTTCTCCCTTTTGAATCAGGCCAACAAGATGCTGAATTGCTACTTTTTTATCCAGTTCTTCGATTTTTGGAATGGATTTAGCCAGGATAGAAATACCACTTTTAAGATCAACAATAATATTGCTACTGCTCTCTGCTTTCTTTTGAATGTCTTTCCACCAGCTCGAGAGTTGGTCTACCATTGCTTCCAGAGTATATTCATAGATGCCAGCTTGGTTAACTGAAAATTCTCCCTGCCATAGGTCATTGACAATAAATTTCATAGTTGATTTTTCCCAGTTTTGTTCGCCCTGTTTACGAAAAAGCAGGTTTGCCAAAATTTGGTCATGACCATCAGCATAGATATCAGCGGTAACTTTTATGCTTTCACCGGCAATTCTTTTAATGGCAAAATTTCCGTGATTAATTTCAGGTTGTACATTTTCAATAACAACCCGCTGTTTTCCGATAATACTTTTTAATTGTTCGATTTGAAAAATCCTTTCTATCTTATTCTATCTTATAAGATAATTTATGATTCCAGGTATTTGGTAATTGATTTTAACATTCCTTGTGGAGAACGAGACATATTCATTCTTCTTGCCAGTTCTTTTTCGCCGAATACATCGTGTACCCATTTGGCAAAATCATTATTTTTTTTATTAACATGATAATTAAACAAACTCTGATCCATATTCACCAATTGATCAATTAGTTCGGCTAAGTTTTTCAATGGAGTTCCATTATTCAAATAAAAATAATGATCAGTTGATGATGCTTCTTTATAAATATCAAATTTTTTCTTTTTTTCAATCATTTTTAAACCCCTCTATTTATAAATAATTTATTATCAATTTTTTGATTAATTGTTATACGTTGTTGTGGTGTTAATATTTTACAGTTTATAATTTTATCTTTCTTTGAGCGATAGAGTTTTTTCTTCATTTCTGTTTTCCTCTGGTACATTTTAATATGGTAATTGGATTACCTTTTTGTTACTTATATTAACTTTTTAATACTATTATAAGATAAAAACCCCTTAATTCAAAATAAAGGAGTTTTTATCTTATTTATTATATGTTTTTAAAAAGCAATCATCTACATAGTGCAGCAACTTATTGCTCTAATGATTTTAAAATCTCCTTATGGCCTTTATTTTTTGCCATATCTAAAGCACTTAATCCTTTGGCATCTTTTAAGTTTGGATCTGCTTTGTATTCCAGAAAAAGCTTTACTAATTTTAGATTTCCTTTATAAACAGCTTGCATAAGCGGTGTAGTCCCGGTTTTTGGAGACAGGTTGACATCAACATCCTTTTCCAGAAATAATTTGATTATTTGGTAATCTTCTTCATCTTGTTTTTGCAAAGCCCTGGCAGTAATTTTACCAAATGCAGTGGAATTAATCTGCTCTGCATTTCCTACTTTAGAATTAGGGTTGATTCCGGCATTCAACAGCATTGGAACAATTTTCTGGTAATGATCGTAATTATCTGCTGCCTTTGTCAAGGCATTATTTCCATACATGTCATGATAATGAATATCCGGGTGATAATCCAGAAGCAATGAAACCATATCTGCTGTTCCATGGGCACAGGCAGTCATTAATAGAGAATCTGTCGCAAAAGCCATTAAATTTTGATCTATGCCTGATTGGAGCATTTTGTGAACTGTGGTTAAATTATTTTGATAGATATCCTGAACTAATTGATCAATTTCCTCTTTTGATAATTCTCTTTTCTTAGGAGTCCATTGCTCCAGGATAACCTTTACTCCTCCATTGGAATCCCCGGTAACAATATCCATAGTCTTAACTTCTCCCGGTTGAAATTCCCATTGCCTGGTTTCACTATTTTGTAAAGAAAGTTCTAATTTTTCTATAGGATTCTCATATTCTCCTTTGAAAAAAGTAATTTTGCATTTTGATATTCCGGATGTTTCATTATCACCGGTAATCATTAATTGGACTTGTTTTTCTTCACTGAAAAATAATCCCTGGCCAAAATTTTCAAATAGGTAATATTCATTTCGCTCAATTTCATCTGTAAAAAAGGATTCCTGAAGAACTGTTGCCTTAACGGTTCCCTCATTAATTTTTATCTCAATTTCATCTACTTTTAAACTGCTGCTGAAGGAAGGCTTGGTTTTTCCTTTTGCTGAGATAGTTTTCTCAATAATTTGATTATCAATAGCTTCTCCTGAACGATAAGGAATAATGGTCATTGAGGCATCTTTATCACTTATATTTTCCATGACCAGGTTTTTTTCCAGAGAAGGAATAACCTTTACCTGCATTATGTTTTCTGCTGCCAGTATTCTTCCAATTGGTGATTCGCCTTTAATGTTAGCAGAAAAATCAGATGAACTGATTCCAGAGCTTTTTTCTGGCTCTTCTGCCTGTACCTGTTCAGCAGGGGAACTTATTATTTCATAATCTGCAGGGACCCGGAATTTTTCTTCACTTTGAGACATTAGTTTTATATCCAGTAATTCAAAGATACTTTGCTCAGAGTTAATCAGAGGAACAATTATTTTTATTCTCTGGTTTAACTCAGGGGAATACCAGGCCTCTATAACTCCATCCATACCTTGCTGGGTATAGACATATTTTTCACATTCAAAACCGGCAACAACCTCTGTCCCTTTTTTCTCTTCTTCATATCCTTTGGTAACCATTTCCCACCCGATAATTGGATTAAACAGGAACATTTCTTCCCTGGAAAATTCCATGTAAAATTTCATAATCGGATGCAGACCAATATAAGAATCATCTTTACGGTTAGCAATAATCACCATCGGTTCTCCGCTGCTGTCCTTGCCCTC
>JAGYIZ010000003.1 GCA_018402425.1 Candidatus Atribacteria bacterium
CACTTTTGCTTATTCCTGAGTAACGATTTTCTCTCCTTTTTCTATTGCTTTTTTGTTTAATTCAACTAATTTCTCTGATTTTTTCCCCAGGGTTTCCTCTAATGCCCGGAATATTGTTTCTTTGTTTACACTTTTTCTTGCCGCTAAATAGGTGCCAAGGGCAACCATGTTGGCTACTCTTAAATTTCCCAATTCATTGGCAATCTCGTTAGCAGAAACCTTAAATACCTTTACATCATTACGTTTAACATCCTGGGATATTAAAGATTCATTTAATATGATTGTACCACCTTTTTCAACCTCGGGTTCAAATTTATCCAAAGAAGGCTTATTCATAGCAATTAAGGTCATAGGATTGGGAACCACAGGTGATGCCACTTCATCAGAAGAAACAATAACCGTACAGTTAGCTGTACCACCACGCATTTCCGGTCCATATGAAGGCATCCAGGCTACTTTTTTCCCTTCCAACATTCCTGCATAAGCAATAAGACGTCCCATCAGGAGGACACCCTGACCGCCAAATCCTGCTATTATAATTTCATCTAACATTTAGGATACCTCCTCCGAATTTTTAAACTCTCCTAACGGATAATAGGGTATCATGTTTTTGTCCAGCCATTCATTGGCTTCTTGGGGACTTAATCCCCAATTGGTAGGACATGTGGACAATACCTCTACCAGTGAAAAGCCCTTGCCGTCTATCTGGAATTGGAAAGCTTTTTTGATTGCCTTTTTGGCCTTTATGATATAGGATGGTTTGGTTAAAGCTACCCTGGAAATATAACTAGGTGTATTTAAAGTAGAAAGCAATTCACACATTCGAATGGGCATTCCCATAGTTTTTGAGTCACGTCCATAGGGTGAAGTCTGGGTAATTTGTCCCTCCAGTGTGGTGGGAGCCATCTGTCCGCCAGTCATTCCATAGATAGCATTATTTACAAATATAACCGTAATTTTTTCACCTCTATTGGCAGCATGTATTATTTCGGCTGTCCCGATAGAAGCTAAATCACCATCACCCTGATAAGAAAAGACAATATTATCCGGTTTAGCCCTCTTAATACCGGTTGCCGTAGCAGGTGCTCTTCCATGTGCTGCACAGATCATATCACAATCAAAAAATAAATAGGCAAACACAGAACAACCTACCGGAGCAATCCCAATTGTATCTTCTCTAATATTGAATTCATCCAATACCTCAGCAATCAGCCGATGAATAATGCCATGATGACAACCCGGACAATAAGTAAAAGGTATATCAACTAAAGATTTTGGTCTGGAAAACACTTTATTCATAAAACTCTTTTCACCTCCAAATTTTTTTATCCACAGAAACTTTGTTAGCTTGAGAAAATATTTATTTTTTTACTTTAATATTTTTTTAACTTCCTGCAATATCTCTGTCGGAGATATCACAACACCACCGGTTCTACCGTAAAAACTTACTTTGGTTTTACCTTCCACGGCCAGCTTTACGTCTTCAAGCATCTGTCCTAAGCTCATTTCGCTCACCAGGATGTGTTTTACCTTATCAGCATACTGGTTAATAATTTTATAAGGAAATGGATATAGTGTTATTGGCCTTATCAATCCTATGTTGATTCCTTCTTGTTTGGCTTTTTGAATAGTTGTTCTGGCAACCCTGGCTACTGTGCCATAGGCAACAATAATGATATCCGGGTTGTCCATATTTATCAACTCATATTCAACCTCATCTTGCATTTTCTCAAATTTCTTGCCAATTTTAGCAACCAATTTTTCCAGTTCATAGGGATCCAGGTTAAAGGGAACTACTTTTCTAGGTTCCCTACCTTTGCAGGAACCCAAAGCCCAGTCTTCTTTTGAAGGTAAATCCGCATTCTTTTTTTCTCTAAATTCAACAGGTTCCATCATTTGTCCTAATAATCCATCTCCTAATACCATGGCGGGATTCCTATATTTATCTGCCAGATCAAATGCTTTGATAGTTAAATCGACCAATTCCTGTACTGAGGAAGGTGCCAGGACAATTAAGTGATAATCACCATGGCCTCCTCCTTTGGTAGCTTGAAAATAATCTTGCTGGGCTGGTTGAATCGAACCCAAACCAGGGCCGCCTCTCTGCATATTAACAACCAAGCATGGCAACTCAGCACAGGCAATATAGGAAATTCCCTCCTGTTTAAGGCTGATTCCCGGACTGGATGATGAAGTCATTACTCTGCCACCTGTTGCTGCTGTACCATAAACCATATTGATAGCTGCAATTTCACTTTCCGCCTGAATAAAAGCAGCTCCTTCTATTTTTAGCAATCTTTTTGCCATATAGGCAGTTAGCTCACTCTGAGGAGTTATGGGATAGCCAAAATAATAACGACAGCCGGCATGAATTGCAGCTTCACCGATTGCCTCATTACCTTTCATTAATACTTTTTCTGCCATTGATAATCCTCCTTATTTTCTTAAAGTCCAAAATATTGTTTTATTACTTATAAACTTCGATAGCTACATCCGGGCAAGTCATAGCACAAAAGGCGCACCCGGTACATTTCTCTGGATTTATCTGCTCAACCGGATGATAGCTTTTTTTATTAAAAGACTTGGACATAACTAAAATATTCTGGGGACATACCAGTGTACACAATTCACAACCTTTACACTTTTCACGGTCAATCACAACTTTCGCCATAGAAAAACCTCCTTATTAATATTTTGAGTTTCTACCAAAAATTCTCTATTTATTTTTTTCGTCCCAAGGTAATTTCATATATCGCTGTAATACAAAAATAGGTTCTTCAAATTGATGTTTATCAATTTTCTCATATATTGTTTGCTCAATAGCTAAATATTTGACAGGTAAGTTTATTTGTTTTGATACATCTTTTACAATTTTGTGTCCTCTGGTAATCAATTCCAAATCTGTTTGTGAGCCCAGGTTTGGGTTGCTTATTAATCCATTAATTTTCAAACGAGAGGAAATTTCAATCTCCCGTAGCATCGTTAGAATTTCAGCACTGTTTTTAGTAAAAGGCCGATAGGGATTAATGACCAAATTCATCTGATAACCAGTATCTTTTAAGACAGTATAAAAGCTGGCCAATGATTTAGCGCCAACATCGTCCCCTCCCACATCAAGTAATAATAATCGGTCGGAATCCTGTATTGTTCCTTTTATCTCAGGGGAAATCAGAGGTATATCAGCCATAGCAAATTTGCCGGGCGGTGCAACTACTTTAATGCCCAGTTCTTTTAGTTTCTCCCTCATTTCCCTGGAACGGAAATAAGGATTTACAATATCTAAATCTACAATTACAACCTTCTCTTTTTTCTTTATTGCTTTTATAGATTGATTTATGGCTAACTCTGTCTTCCCACTACCAAAGCTTCCAGTATAAATAACAATGTCATCCTTCAATAGACTTTTTCCTCCTCCTCTCCCAAAAGAACCCTAAGGGCTCCCTGACATAATGAAAGCATTTCTTCTTCACCAGGGTAAACCATAACCAATGAAATAAAACTAACCCGGTCTTTTATCATCTCGACAAATTTATTGGAATGAGAAATCCCACCGGTTAAAACAATCGCATCAACATTTCCTTTGAGAACAGTTGCTCCTTCTCCAATTTCTTTGGCAATCTGGTAGGCCATTGCCTCTAATATTAATTTGATTTATTATCACCTTTCTCAACTTTTTCAGTACTCTTTCAACATTATTGGTATTCAGATAGGCAACCAATCCTCCTTTTCCCTTGATCATTGTCATAACATCATTTTGGCTATATTTTCCGGAAAAACACAATTTTGCCAGGTCTCCTACCGGTACTGTACCGCTTCTTTCCGGCGAAAAAGGACCTTCACCATTTAAGGCATTATTAACATCGATTACTTTCCCTTTATTATGAACCCCGACAGATATTCCTCCACCCATATGTACCATGATTAGATTGGAATCCTGATATGTTTTCCCCAAATCTTGTGCCGCCTTGCGGGCAACTGCCTTTTGATTTAAGGCATGAAAAATACTTTTTCTTGGTAACTCTGGAATTCCTGATATTCGGGCAATATCTTCCATTTCATCAACAACTACCGGATCAACAATATAAGCTGGTATAGATTTTTTCTGAGCAATCTTATAGGCTAAAACAGCACCCAAATTTGAGGCATGTTCGCCATATATTCCTTTTTTCAGATGATTCAACATCTTCTGATTAACCCGATATGTACCGCTTTTTAAGGGTTTTAATAAACCTCCTCTACCTACAACGGCATTGATACTACCCAGGTCGATCTTTTGTTTTTCTAAAAAATCAAGTATGACATTTAACCTAAATTCGTATTGGTCAATAATATTCTTAAACAAAGATAGTGACTGACTGGAATGAGAAATTGTTTCCTGAAATAGTATTTCCTCGTTTTTAAAAAACGATAATTTCGTGGAGGTTGATCCTGGGTTAATTACCAGAATATAATAATTATTATTCAAAAATATCTCCTCCCTATATCAATATTTTCAGCCATTATTATGAATACTCATTAAAATTCCCAGAGCAATAGACCTTACCTTGGATATAGCAGTATCAGAACGGGAAACAAGAACTACTGGTGAATTGGTTCCCAATAATACCCCTGCCGGTTCAGCATTAGCTAGATAAACCAAACTTTTGGCAAAGATATTTCCGGATTCAATTTCAGGGACCAAAACAGCATCCACCTCACCGCTTACCTGGGACTGAATGCCTTTGTGTAATGCTGCTTTTTTGGATATGGCATTATCGAAAGCCAACGGCCCATCCACAATACCACCGGTAATCTGGCCTCTCTCAACCATTTTTGATAAACAGGCTGCATCAATGGTTGCCTGCATATTGGGATTAACCAATTCAACTGCTGCTAAAATTGCTATTTTTGGTTCTTTGATTTCCAGGGAATGACAAAATTCAATAACATTTTGAAGAATTTGTGCTTTTTGCTCTAAATTTGGTGCAATATTCATTGCCCCGTCTGTCATAGTAAGAAGCCTGTCATAATTTTTTAATTTCAGGATATAAGCGTGGCTCAATAAACGTTGTGTCCTTAGTCCAATTTCTTTGTCTAAAACCGCCTTTAATATTCGGGCAGTTCCCAGCATTCCTTTCATTAATAAATCTGCCTTCTTTTCACTAACAAGCTTAACTGCAGCCCTGGCTGCTTCGGTCTTATCTTTTTGGTTAATAAATTCATAATTTTTGGTATCAATATTTAATTTTTTACATACCGAAATGGTCTCTTCTTTATCTCCAACCAGGATGCCATTAACCAAACCTTCCTGCCTGGCCTTTTCTACTGCTGTCATAACATCCTCGGCTTGTGAAACTGCAACAGATAATCTTTTTGGTCCATATTGACAGGCTCTCTCTATAACTTCATCAAACGTTTTTAACATTTAAATTCACCTCACCTGTATATTTGAAAAAGATAGCTTGTCTTTTGATAAATAATTCTAAACATTGTATTCTTTAGCATTTTCTTCTCCGGTAAGTACTCGAATAGCACCCAAAGCCAGTGCCTTCATTTCTTCACTACCCGGATAAGTTATTATAGGTGCAATAAATTCAACTCTTTCTTTTATCCAATTAACGAAAGTTTTACCCAGTGCACCCTTATGGCCTGCTCCATTTCCGGTTATTACAATATAATCAACTTTTCCCTTGAGAACAGTTGCCATTTCCCCAATACATTTAGCAATTTGGTATGCCATTGCCTTATAGATTAATTCAGCCTTTTTATCAGCTTTTGATATTGCCTTTTCTACCTCCAATGTATTATTAGTACCAAGATAAGCTACAATACCTCCGCCTCCCATAATTTTTTTATGCATTTCTTTTAATGAATACTGTCCTGAATAACAACTATTAATAAGTGCCTGTATTGGCAAACTACCGGTACGCTCGGACGAAAATGGCCCTTCGCCACTAGCATTATTTACATCAATCATTTTTCCATTCTGATGAGCGCTTACCGTTATTCCGCCTCCTAAATGAACCACTATTAGATTTATGGTTTCATAAGGTTTCCCAATTTCTTTAGCCAGTCTTTTAGCAGCAGCCTTGACGCTAAGTGCATGTGACAGACTTTCTCTTTCGATTTCCGGCATTCCGGAAATCCTTGCTATGGGTTCAAGTTCATCTACCGCTACAGGATCAACTATAAATGAAGGTACATTGATTTTCTGAGCAAGCTCATAAGCAATCTGCGCTCCTAAATTCGAGGCATGCTCTATCCGGGGTCTTTCTCTTAGCTCATCTAACATTAATTGGTTTATTTTATAGGTTCCACTCTGTAGAGGACTTAGAACTCCTCCTCGTCCAACAATAACATCAAATTCCTGAATATTTATTTTATTTTCATCTAAAAGTCGGAGGATAACATTTTCTCTAAATTTATTTTGTTCAATCAGGTGCTTATATTTTTTAAGCTCGTCTGCACTATGACGTACTGTTTCAAAAAAAACTTCTTTTTCATCCTCATAAACTGCTATAGCTGTAGATGTAGAACCGGGGTTGATGACTAATACTTTATAATATTTCTTTTCTCCATTATTCATAGTTACCACCTTACCTTGTTTATCTAATATATATTTATAAGCATTTTTTGTGCCATAAAATCAATAACTGGAAATGATGAAATAAAAAAAGACCTCACTTTATAGGAAGGCCTTTAATAATGGGCTTTTTGTTGAAAATTGTAGCAATTTGGTTTATTGATTATATATTAACATTTTATTCTAATAAGCAAAAAAACTATAATAATAATTAATATACATGCATAATAATGCACATTTTTGCAACTTTTATCATTCACTGCAACGATAACTTGTTCTCACTGATAATACTGAATTTACCTACCTGTATTCTTTTGTTGTACTTAATTTAATATTTCCTATTAGTGCAAATATTTTTCTGCTTAAAAAACAGCATTATATTCTTATTATTTGTTTTTAACGGTATACTGTCTTAATCTGATTTAAATTCATATAGTTTTTAATATGATATTTTTTCATTTTATAATACAATGTCCTAATGCTTATACCTAAATAATTGGCAGTTTTTTGACAATCTCCATTGAATGATCTTAATATTTTTATTATTGCACCTTTTTCAGTTTCTCTTTTAAGAGCCTTTAACCCCATGTTACCTTTTTCAGTATATTTGGAATCATTTTCAACAACCGGTTTTTCTTCATATTGTGCTTCCTGTCTGGTTAAACTGATAAATTCAGGAATATGATTTGGTCCTAGAATGCTTTCATTTAATTTCATATTAATAACAGCTCTTTCGATAACATTTTCTAACTCCCGGATATTTCCTGGCCAGGAATAATTTAATAATATTTTTATAACTTCTGGTGATACATCCTTGATGTTCCGCCCAAACTCCTGATTACATTTTCTAATAATGTTGGCTACCAATGGCGCAATATCTTCTTTTCTGTTTCTTAAAGGTGGTATAAATATAGGAATGACGTATAACCTATAATAAAGGTCTTCTCTGAAATGACCATTTTTAACCGCATTTTCCAAATTTATGTTAGTCGCTGAAATAATCCGTACATCTATATTGATAGGCTCATTTCCACCAACTCTAACGATTTCCTTTTCCTGCAATACTCTCAATAGTTTGGCCTGTAAATTCATGCTCATCATCCCTATTTCATCCAAAAATATAGTTCCTCTATCAGCTTCTTCAAAAAGTCCCTTTCTACCTTTTTTACTTGCTCCGGTAAAAGCTCCGCTTTCATAACCAAAAAGCTCACTCTCCAAAAGAGTTTCCGTCAAAGCAGAGCAGTTGACCCGTATAAACTGTCTATTTTTTCTGTCACTATGATTATGAATGGCATGGGCAAAAAGCTCTTTCCCTGTTCCGCTCTCACCGTGTAACAGTACTGTAGCAGGTGTAATTGCTGCTTTGATTGCCTGCTCCTTAGCAATAATCATTGCCCTGCTTTTGCCAACTATATCATCAAAGGTATATTTGGCTTCCAGGTGACGCACCCTTTTTTTTACTAGCTTTAATTCTTCTGTCAAATTTCTTATTTCCGATAAATCATGGATCACTGCAACACTACCTTTTAATTCTCCATCTACAATTACGGGAGAAACATTTACTAAAACTTCTTTCTTGTTAGGACCAACTTTCATTCTAACACCATGTACAGACTGCTTGGTCCTTAATACTTTCATATGCATACTCTCTCCCTCAGCTATATCGATATTAGAGGATTCCCCAAGCACATCCTGTTCTGTTAATCCGATTAGCCTGGTATAAGCATCATTGACTAAAGTATGAATCCCTTTTTCGTTGACAACTGAAATAGCATCATCGGTAGAATTTATAATTGCCTTTAGAGTACTTAATATCTCTTTTTGTTTCTTTATTACCAGAAGAAGTTCTTTGTTAATTATGCCATTCTTACTTTTCATCTTTAAAAGGTTCCTTTCTAAAAAGCATTTCTCTGGCATGTTCAAGGCTGATTGAACCATACTGCTCACCATCCAGCATCCTTGCTATTTCGTCCAGTTGTTCATTTCCAACTAGCCTTTTTAACTGTATACATGTTTTATTATTATGAACATATTTACTGATATAAAGATGTAAATTTGCTCTACAAGCGATTTGAGGTAAGTGTGTTACAGCAATAACCTGGTGATTATGGGAAATTTTTGATAATTTAGTGGCAATAACCTCTCCCAGGCGAGCGCCCACACCGCTATCTATTTCATCAAATATCATAGTGGGTATTTTATCTGCCTTACTTAAGATTGATTTGAGTCCCAGCATTATTCTGGAAACCTCACCTCCCGAAATAATATCGGCAAGTGGTTTTTCTTTTTCACCTGCATTAGAGGCAATAAAAAACTCAATCAGGTCAATTCCCCCAGCTGTAATCTTAAATGACTTATCTTTTATTTTTATTCCGTTCTCGTCTTCTTTTTGCTTTATTTGAATTTTAAAATTACAATTTTTCATGTTTAATTCATTCAATTCTTTAACAATATCTTTTTCTAACATCCTGGCAATGAAATTGCGCTGTTTGCTTAATTCTAAAGACAGGTCTGCTAACTTTTTTTCATATTCTTCCTTTTCCATTTTTAATGTTTCAATCTTTTCCTGGTTATCTTCAATACTGTTTAACTGTTTTTGTAATGTATCTCTGTAAAATAAAATATCAGTTAACTTTGAACCATATTTCTGCTTAAGATGATTTATTAAACTAAGTCGATCTTCAAATTCCTGTAATTGTTGGGAATCAAAATCAATGCTATCTTTATATTCAATAATTTGATCTGAAATATCCTCTACTTTGAATTGTGTTTCTGTTAGCTGTTCTCTGAAATGGTCAATCTTTTTATCCAAATTTGCTATGGAGTTAAAATGGCCAATCAAACGAACAAGGCTATCCCGCAAAGAAGGCTCTCCTTCTTCTCCTCCTTCATACAAAGCAAGAGAAGCCATTTCCATAATTTCTTTTATTCTTACGGTATGGCGGATAATGTTTATCTTTTCTTCCAGTTCCTGGTCCTCATTTTCTCTTAATTTTGCATTATCAATTTCCTGGAGCTGGAATGATAAATAGTCTTTTTTTGATAAATTTTCAGCCCGATTTTTTAAAAGTTGATTTAATAAATTAGTTTTTGACTGCCACTGGGAAAAAATGTTATGCAGTTGTAATTTTTTCTGAAGAAATGATTGACCACCCAGATTGTCTACAAAATCAATATGGCTTTCGGGATTTAATAAAGACTGATGGCTATGTTGCCCGTGCAAGTCAATCAAAAGATTTCCAATTTCCTGAAGGGAAGACAATGTTACCAAATGATTATTGATCCAACATTTATTTTTCTTTTTCCGGTGAACCTGCCTCCTGATTACCAATTGCCGATCCTCTGCCAGGAGATCAATTGTTTTCTCAAGTGTTTTTAGTTGGTTTTGAGGCAATAATTCTAG
Source organism: Candidatus Atribacteria bacterium (assembly GCA_018402425.1). Lineage (GTDB taxonomy): Bacteria > Atribacterota > Phoenicimicrobiia > Phoenicimicrobiales > Stramentimicrobiaceae > Oleincola > Oleincola secundus. The sequence continues at coordinate 9,966 of JAGYIZ010000003.1, forward strand.
ATTAAATAGTCCCTCTACTTCTAAAAACTCTGCATTACTTTTTATCAGACTGCTATTAGCCGTACTTCCTAATATGACATTTATAGCCTCGATAATGATGGACTTCCCTGCCCCTGTTTCCCCGGTAATTACATTGAGCCCTTTCTCAAATTCAATATTCAGTTCATCAATCAGAGCAAAATTATTTATTTTTAGATAAAAAAGCATGGGTAGGTACCACCAATCATCTTTATATCACTCATTTTTATCAAAATTCAAGAGATAACTCTTCCGCTCCATTTCAACTTTTTTCTCAAAACTCCATAAAAACTTTTTTCCGGAAATGTCACCAGTTTAGTTTTATATTTTGATTCTTGAATTACAATGATATCATTTTCTTCTAAATCAAAGCCTTGCTGGCCATCAACTGTTAACATTACATCCTTAGCTTTAGATAATACAATAATTTTCAAGATGTCTTTATGATTAATAACTAACGATCGAGCAGAAAGTGTGTGTGGACAAATAGGAGTAATAACCATTGTTTTTATGCTAGGATACACGATTGGGCCTCCGGCAGAAAGAGAATAAGCAGTTGATCCTGTTGATGTCGAAATAACCAACCCATCAGCAGTATAATGAATTACATATTCTTCATTAATATATGTTTCTAAATGAATTAACCTGGCAAACAATTTTTTTGCCACTACTATATCGTTAAGACAATAAAATTGTTTTATATTTTCATCTTTTCTCATTATATGTCCGGATAGCATCATTCTTTCTTCAATCTTGTAAGCACCTTCCAAGATGTAGTTTAGGTATTTACTTAATCCATGTATTCCTATCTGAGTTAAAAAACCTAATCCACCCAGATTTATTCCGCATATAGGAACCCCGTTAACTGCCACTAAACGGGCAGCTCTTAATAATGTTCCGTCACCTCCTAGAGAAAAAACCATATCTACATTTTTATATGGTGATGATAAAATATTCACTTTATCCGGGTCATCAAGATGCTTTGCAATCTTCTTTGAAACTAGGACTTCAATATTCTTTTCCCTTAAATCATTAATTAATTTTTGGGTTATTTCTAGAAACTTATCTTTTTCATCATTCACTATTAACCCAACTCTTTTTATTTCCATTACTTGCTCCTCAGTTTATGAAATACATAGCCAACATTGCCAACAAAGCACCTAAAAGAAAATATATGGCATTTTCAATCCATTTGGAATGGAAATGAGGCAGTAAAAATTTTACCTCGGAAAATTTTTTATGTTCCATATCAAAAAGTATAATACCATATGTTTGATAAGCTAAATAATACTCTAATAATTGTCTCCTGGTATCTCTGTTGGTAATATAACTATTTTTCCGACCACTTTTAACTTCTACAATATATTTTCGACCACCTTTTTTTACCAAAAAATCGGTTCTTATTAGATAACGATGGCTTGTTCTCCCAGTTTGTATAATTAAAGGTCTGCTCTGTTGTTTTTCTATAATCTGAAAACCATTTCTCTTAAGCCATTTTTCGGCCTTTTTCTCTGCTCGCTTACTAGTTACTGACCTCTTTTTGGCTTTCCTATTATTTATAAAGTCTCTTGTTTTCAGAAATAGAATGAGGGATAAGAGCCCTCCTAACAGAAAAATGATAATTACTAAATATAGATTATGATTAATATCTAAAAAACCCAATGAAAACACTCCTGAAAAGGAGTTGATATCGCTGCCATAATTATTAATTTTTTTTAAAAAAATATTGATGGGCCTCAGCAACCGTGTTGTTTATTAAATTTAGGTCAATAGAAAACTTATTTTCTCTATTTTTAATTAGATAAATCAAATATTCAATATTTCCCGGAGAATTTTTTATAGGTGAAAATGTAATATCCATAAAATTAAAATCATTTTTTAGATTACTAACTAACCTGGTTATAGTTTCTTGATGAACATTAGGATCATCGACAATTCCACCCTTTTTTACATTTTCTCTTCCAGCTTCAAATTGTGGTTTTACCAATGCAATAACTTTTCCATCCGGGTTTAATAATCCTTTCAGTACTGGCAATACTTTTTCTAAGGAAATAAAGGAAACATCGATAGTTGCCAAGTCAAATTGAAAATCAAATTGATTTTCATCCAGATATCTTATATTTGTTCTCTCCATATTGACGATTCGTTCATCATGACGCAGGGTCCAGTCAAGCTGTCCATAGCCAACATCAATACAATAAACCTTTTTAGCACCTTGTTGTAGCAAACAATCGGTAAACCCTCCAGTTGAAGCACCAACGTCAATTACAGTCATATCCTTTACTGAAAGATTAAATTCTTTTAAGGCCTTTTCCAGTTTTAGGCCACCTCTGCTTATATATTGATTATCATCTTTTTCAATTATTAGCTCACTGTCAATATTGCATCTAGTGCCCACTTTATTTATCTTTTCACCATTAACAAGTACTTTATTGGCCATAATATATCTCTTTGCTTTTTCTCTGGAATCTATTATTTTTCTATCTACTAACAATTTATCTAAACGTTCTTTTTTTATCATATTATATCAATAACAACAAATACCGCACCACCAAGCGGGTGGCTTTACCATTCCTCTTTTTTTTAGGTTTTTATGATTTTGGGTAAAATATTTCAAGTAGTATATCTATTTTCTTTCTTTATAGTAAAATTATTTTTTTAGCCATTGCTCATCTCTTTCCAAAGGAACACTAGTATCTACATGACCCACTAAAGTTTCACCGCTATTGCCATCGACTAGGAACTGCACTTTATCAATATCAGGAAAAGATGTCAGGGTCATTACAATAGAATAAATAGTTAACAATTCCCCCGTGCTACCACCGGGATGGTCTTCAATTATCTCAGAAGAAAAATCAATATAAGCAATTCTATCACTAACATATAAAGCATTAACCTTGGTAGTTTGAGGAATAGTAGGATAAAGGCTATTATTTTTGGGACCTTTGATTAGTTCCACTATCGACTGCTTTGCTGAGTAATCTGTCGGTTTAATCTTCCTGGATTCAGGTACAAGGTATTGTGCATTTTCATCAGAAAAATAAAGGGTTATTTCAAGTTCTTCAATTTCACTAACCACTTCTTCCTCTTCTATCTCTTCCGGAATTCCTTCCCTAATTGGCTTCTCCTGCCAGAGGGGTATGATAAATTTTTGTACTAAAAATACAATAACAAATAATAAAAATATTAGTATAATTAAGTTAAAAATAGATTTAAAGAAATTATTTTTCTTTTTTCTTCGTGCCATCTCAGCCCTCTATTTAAATGTTCTCAGGCATATTTTTTAAATAATCTTTAACTGATTGACTAAGTGCCTGGGCTATTTTTTCTCGAAATTCTGATGTCTTCAGTAATTTTTCCTCATTCGGATTACAAATAAAGCCAACTTCAACCAATACGGCTGCCATGTTTACTCCCTTCAAAACGATAAATGGAGCCTGCTTTACACCTCTATTCCCCAATCCTGTCTGCTGAACCAATCTTTTTTGAACCATATCAGCCAAGTCAAGGCTAAAATCTATACTGGCACTTTCTGACAGATCACCAAGAATTATATCTAGTATATCATCTCCGGAATTGTAAAACTCACTAGCTTTATTCTCCCGGTCAGCTACATCTTTTGCAGATGCATCAGTATGACGGGAATTCAAAACATAAGTTTCCACTCCCTTTGCAGTTGGTGAACCTTTTTGAAATACGGAATTTATATGGATGCTAATAAATACATCAGCTTCTTTTTGCAAAGCCATTAAAGGTCTACTTTCTAGCGATACATCAACATCTTTCTCTCTTGTCAAATATATGCTAAATCCTTCATTTTGTAATATTCTTTTCAGTTTTAAAGCTATATCCAATACAACATCTTTCTCTTTCAGTCCGCTCGGCCCGATTGCTCCAGGCTGTGAACCTCCATGTCCCGGATCAATAACAACTACATATTTATCGTTTTCCTTAACGGCTGCGGCTTCAGTTTCTGGCAATGTTTCTTCCCTAACTTCAGGTGGAAATGAAGATTCAGCAGCAGAACCTGCTTGCTCTTGAGACATATAGATGTCCAGGACAATACGCTGAGGTGAAGATAATTCAAAAACATCATATTCATTCATATTCTTTAGGTCAGCTACAACTCGAACAGTATCCTGATTAAATTGACCTGTTCTAACCCGGCTTACCAATAAATTATCTATCAAAACTTCTTTTTGTTCGGATTCCAATTGACTGATAGAAGCATCTATATCGATAACAATTCTTTCAGGGTCATTTAAAGTCAAAACATTGTAGGCAGTTTTTTCTGATAAGTCTAGTACAATGCGAGTCTTATCAGGATGAGTATAATTTCTAATGCCAGTAATAAGAGGCCTTTTCCGATTAATATTAAGTTGATTTGATTCTTTATCCAAATCTGCTTCTAGGTCAGTTAATAGGGAAATAACTTCTAATGGGAGCATAACTCTGTTTTGAATGATACTTGGAGCATTTTCTATTGTTATATCTTTACCGTTAACCTCAGCCTCGGGAACATCCATAACTACGCTTACTTCTCTATCGCTCATGATGATATTTAATAATTTTAAGGCAGGAAACCAAGTAATTCTTCCACCCAGGGCTTCGACAATGTCTCGTGCCGGAAGAAATATCCGTCCATTATTTATATGTGGGGGCACTTCTGTATTCAGTAGATTGCCATCCAGAAATACCGATACTTCTTCCTGCTGTGCCAGACAGAAAATATTTGAAATAAATATTGATATAATTAAAAATAAAATAACAAAGTTGATTATCCTTTTTTTGCCTAACAAGTTTTTTTATCCTCCTGGACTAAAGATCGATACATAATGACTTTTAAGGTAGCAGCAAGAGGTACTGCGAATAATATGCCCAAAAAACCAAGAAGACCTCCAAAAACCAATATAGAGAAAATTACTGTAAGGGGGTGTAAGCCCAATTCCTTACCAGAATTTTCGGTTATGTCATTAATGATCAGTTTATACCACAAAAATTGTAACTAATATAATAACAGACCAGGGTTTCCCTAAAACAAATAGTAGAGACAGCACCCATCCGACAATCGGTCCAAGGTATGGAATAAAATTCAGTATACCTGAAACTAATCCAATTATAAGGTAAAATTTAATGTTTAGCAGATATAATCCAGTAGTTATTAAAGTACCCACAATAAAACAGACAACTAGGCGACCTCGTATAAAATTGCTCAGGATTCTATCAATTTCAATTACTATTTCACGGAAATTATCCTTATTTTTCTCTGACACAAAAATCAATAGATTGTCTTTAAAAAGGTCAATATCTATTAAGAGGTAATAAAGAATAATCGGAACTATGATGACTCCAAAACCGAATTTAGTGACAAAGGAGGATAGTTCAAATATTATTGTTCTGGAAAAAGTCAATAATCCTCTTTGTATCTCCGAAAAAATATCTTGTAAAAATAGTTCTAAGTTATTCGGATCAGTGGTAATCCTTTCAAAAAAAGGTTCAAAAGATAATAGTAGATTTTGATATCCTGATAATAAGCCTGGAATTTCGCGATATAATAAATTTAACTCATTGATTGTATTGGGAATTAGAAAAAATATAACCAATACAGCAAAGGCAATAACAATTGCAAAAATTAGCAGAATCGCAATCGATTTTGATATTACTTTTCGAAGCAGGAAACGATACAGTGGACCAAAAAAATAGGCCAAAAACAAAGCCAGGCTAAAATAAATTAGAATCCATCCTAAACGGTTAGCAATATAGCAAAAAATAACTATTCCGATTAAAAATTGCATTAAGAATTTAGTTTGTTTATCTTTGACAAAATCCAATCTTTTTTCTTCCTATTTTTATAGTTTGTTAAGAATTTATTTACTTAATATCTTTTATATCAAATAAATATCTAATAATCAATTACAACTTGTGGTTTACTGCAAATTTTGTTAAAAATAATATCAATATCTAGAATTAATACAATAATTGTTCTAAAAATAAAACCCGATTTGATATTCGGGTTTTTATATTATGGTGGAGGCGGCGAGAATCGAACTCGCGTCCAGAGAACCATTGACAAGAAATACTACGAGCGTAGTCTATGCTTTATAATTCACATCACTTAACTCCCATAGACAGGATTTAGGTGATGCTAACTCCTATATTTCTCTGTATCATTCGGAGTAGATGATACAGATAGCCTGTTTTGTGTTACACCCATAAAGAACTTACAGGCACAAGTTCCTTACAGACGAGCAGCTATTAAGCTGCTAAAGCCAATTCGTTATCGTTGGCAATTAATGTTTTTCCCCGTTTTTTACGAGGACAAGGAACCTCGACTCGCATTTCTTACCTCTGCTTTCCCTGTCGATACCTATCGCCCCCATTTATTATACTTTAATTCTCTCTCAGTGTCTCTCTGTATCGCCTTCTGGGTAAGATCTCTTCTTTTGTCAAAAAGCTTTTTCCCTTTTGCCAGTCCAATCTCTATTTTTGCATACCCATTCTTAAAATACAATCTTAAAGGAATCAGCGTAAACCCCTTTTGTTCAATTTTTCCTTTTAGTTTGACTAATTGCTTCTTTTGTAAAAGAAGCTTTCTGTCCCTTTTTGGCTCTAGATTAAATCGATTTCCAAACTTATAGGGGCTAATATGCATATTAACAATATAGAGTTCCATACCCTTAAATTGGGCATAGCTCTCTTTAATGCTAACCTGATTATTTCTAATTGATTTTACTTCAGTTCCCTTTAAAATAAGGCCGGCTTCGTAAGTTTCCAGAATATGATAATCGTGCCTTGCCTTGCGATTAACCGAGATAATCTGATATTTTTCCAAATCTTTTTCGGGCATTTCTTTTATCCTAACAACTGTTTATATTATAACATATCATTTCTATTTTAACAATTTATAATAATTAATAATAATTAAAGATACTAAAACACATTTGCTAAATCATGAATCAATTGGATGCTCTGCGCAAACGATCCATAATAGCCCTTCCCATCCCTTTATCCTCAAAATTCTCAGAAATAATAATATCACATCTTTGTTCATCCAATAACCTGAGCTGGGCATATAAATTATGAGCACATGTTTCTAAATCATCTGCATTGCCTATAATCTTAACTAAAAAATCGCTAAATCTATCAGAATTCTCTTTGCTGGCAATAATTCCTACTTTGTTACCTTCTTTTTTGTACTCCGAAGCAGCAGTCAATATATTTTTAACCATTATTTCATTCTTTCCCTCTGCCAGTATTAATCTTGCTTTTGGTGCATAATGTTTTTTCAGCATGCCAGGAGATTTTTGTACAGCTTCATTTTCATTGGCAATGATAATCTTTGATGTTATCTTTTTAATACTTTCAAGAGTAGTACCGCCTAAGCGTAATATTTTTAACGGTAACTCTGTAACGTCAACTACAGTAGATTCAACTCCTACAGTGGTTTCGCCACTATCGATAATTATATCTACCTTTCCTTTTAAATCATCTATAACATGTTGGGCATTTGTAGGGCTAACATGAGTAAATAAATTAGCACTAGGAGCCACAATAGGTTTTTTGGCCTCTCTTATTAGAGCTTGTGCCACCGGATGTCCCGGCACACGTATTGCTACGGTATCCAATCCTGATGTTACTATGTCAGATATTTTTTTACTCTTTTTCATCACCATTGTCAAAGGTCCAGGCCAAAACATTTGACCTAATTTCCTTGCGATAGGAGGCAATTCTTCAACTAAATCCATTGCATCTTCCAAGCAATTAATATGCACAATAAGAGGATCATATAATGGTCTATCTTTAGCTAAAAATATCTTTTTTATCGCCTCTTCGTTCAAGGCATCAGCTCCTAATCCATATACTGTTTCAGTAGGGAAAGCAACTATTTTCCCTTCCCTGATTGCCTGACCGGCTTCCTTTAATTTGCTCATATCAATATTGAGTGATTCAATTTTGATTATTTTTGTTTTTATTTTTACCATTTAATTGTAGCCCTTTTATGTCCTCATGCTAAAAAGAGCAGGAAACCTGCCCTTTTTAGCATTATTTTTTTAATCGATTTTGGTGGCGCAAGGGGGAATTGAACCCCCGTTTGCTGATTGAGAGCCAGCTGAATTAACCACTATTCGATTGCGCCTTTATTTTTGCTTTTTTACCAGCACTATTTTACTTATTATATCCAAAAAACGCAACAACTTGCAGATTGCAAATTGATGATAAAACATTATTTTTTACGTTTTAATAGTGTATCACAAATCAGAATTGCTCTCAACCAGAATTAAATCTATTTATTGTTTTTTATTAATTTTTAGAAATCAAATATTTCTGATAATACTTTTTTAAGTATACAAATGACATGCTACGAAATGATTATCTTCTATCTCTTTTAAGACAGGAGTGCTATTCTCGCATATTGCACCGAGCTTTCTTACACAGCGTGTATGGAAGCGACAACCTGTTGGTGGATCAACTGGACTGGGTATTTCACCACTTAGAATTATTTTTTTACTCCGATCCTTAGCATCTATTCTGGGGATTATTGAAAATAGTGCTTCAGTATACGGATGAAGTGGTTTATTAAAAACGCTCATTGTTTCCCCGTATTCCATTATTTTTCCCAAATACATAATGGCAATTTTCTCAGTAAAAATTCTTGCCAAAATCAAATCATGAGTAATAAATATATAAGTTAGATTTAATTTTTTCTTTAATTCCATCAATAGATTTAATATTTCTGCCTGTACTGAAACATCCAGGGAAGAAGTAGGCTCATCCAGTACAACAAATTCCGGATTTAGTATTAATGCTCTTGCTATTGCTACTCGTTGTCTCTGACCACCTGATAATTCATAAGAATAACGATAAAGATGTTCTCTGCCCATTCCTACCAAATTTAAGAAATTCTCCACTTTTTCTATCATTTCATGTTCACTCTTAACCATATTATGAGTTTTTAAACCACTACCTATGATGTCTTTTATTTTTCTTCTGGGATGCAAAGAGGCATAGGGGTCTTGAAAGACAATTTGCATTTTTTTACGAATACTTTTATTAATCTTTTTATCTTTGGTAATTTCTCTATCTTCAAAAAAAACTGATCCTGAAGTAGGTTCAATTAATCGAAGCATTATCCTCCCCAAGGTTGTTTTTCCTGAACCAGATTCACCAACCAAGCCAAAAATATCTCCTTTATTTACTGAAATAGAAGTCCCGTCTACTGCCTTAACGAATTTTTTATTCTTCCAGGGATAATATTTTTTTACATCCTTTAATTGAATTATTTTATTCATTGGCTTTCCTATTTAGATTATTTTTGACCATCATATAAATAACAACTAACAAGATGATTCTTTTCTACTTCTAACATCTGTGGTTTTTTTTGTTTGCATACCGATTTAGCAAAAGTACAACGAGGATGAAACCGACATCCTGAAGGAGGATTAACCAAATCAGGGACACTTCCCTTTATTTCCTGCAATTTTGTTCTTTTTTCAGAAGGTATAGCATTAATTAACCCCCTGGTATAAGGGTGTTTGGGATTATCTATAATATGCTTTAGTTCCCCTATTTCCACCATATCACCAGCGTACATTACCCCTACCCGTTCACATGTTTCTGCTACAACAGAAAGGTCATGGGTAATAAGCAAAATTGTCGTATTATATTTTACCACTAAATCTTTAAGAAGATTTAAAACCTGTGCCTGAATAGAGACATCCAGGGCAGTTGTCGGTTCATCTGCAATTAATAATGAAGGCTTAGTGGATAACATCATGGCAATCATTACTCTTTGAGCCATTCCTCCTGACAATTGATGGGGATATTGTCGGGCAATTTTTTCCGGTTCAGGTATATTAACTTCTTTTAACAATTCAATAGTTCTTTTCTCTGCCTCATTTTTAGTAATATCAATATTTGCTATGAGGGCTTCAGAAATTTGTTCACCATTGTTTATTACCGGATTTAATGCTGCAATGGGATATTGCATTATCATTGTGATTTCCTTGCCTCTAATATCTTTTCTGATTTCTTCCTTACTCATTTTCAATATATCTATGCCTTTAAAAATGATTTCTCCTTTTTCTATTCTTCCAGGATTTTGTACTAAATTAAGAATTGCAGAGGCAGTAACACTTTTTCCGCATCCTGTTTCTCCTACCAAACCAAAAAATTCACCTTTATTAATCCTCAAATTAACACCATTAAGCGCCCTAACGACACCTCTATAAGTGTAAAAATTAATCTCTAAATCTTTTACTTCTAACAATAATTCTTGCACAGTTATCCCTGCCCTCTTCTAAGATGTGGGTCAGAAATATCTCGTATTCCATCCCCTAATAAATTAAAGGCAAAAACTGTTAATAGAATAGCAAAGCCCGGAAAAGTAGGAACCCACCATTGGTTTATTAAAAAATTTCTTCCTGAACTTATCATCAAACCCCAATCCGGAGTAGGGGGCTGTGCTCCCAGACCCAAGAAACTCATTCCAGCGGCAATACGAATAATATTACCCATATCCAGGGTAGCTCGAACTATAAGTGTAGAAAAACACAGGGGCAATATGTTAAAAATTATTATTTTTAAATTAGAACTCCCCAAAGCCCTCTCTGCTTCAATAAAAGTTCTTTCTTTGATACTTAAAGTTTGTCCTCTTGCCAATCTTGCATAAACAGGCCACATGGTCAGAGCAATAGCTATCATTGTATTTCTAAGACTTGGACCTAATGCAGTCCCTATAGCCATAGCCAGCACAAGACGAGGAAAGGCCATAAAAATATCTGCCATTCTCATAATAATTTCATCAATCCATCCTCCGAAATAACCGGCTATAAGTCCAAGCAAAATACCCAGAGGCAGATCTATGGCCAAAACAATTAACATAATTTTTAAAGCTACGCCTGCACCATATATTATCCTTGAAAGGATATCTCTTCCCAGCTCATCTGTACCCAATAAATGTTCTTTTGATGGAGATGACAACCTATTATCAAGATGCATTTCTAAGGGGTTATAAGGAGCAATAATAGGTGCAAATATGGCTACACATACTAACAGCAATATTATGATTAAACCAATGGTAGTCAAGGGACTTCTTTTTATGAGAAACAGCGATTCTTTAATATCAGAAATCTCTGATGAATGCTTTTTTTTCCATGAGTCTAACTTTTTATGTAAATTATTACTATTCAAACTATTTACCCCTTGTTAATATTTAATCCTGGGATCCAATGCCGCATAAAGCAAATCAACAATTAGATTGCTTAGTGCATAGGCAATTGCAATTAAGGTAACTGAACCTATTACGGCATTTAAATCAAGAGATAAAAAAGAATTTACTGCATATCTGCCCAAACCTGGATACCCGAATACTGTTTCAGTCAAAACAGAGCCTTCTAAAAGATAGCCGAAAGATATACCTATCATGGTGACCACAGGAATTAAGGCATTCTTGAAGGCGTGCCTATAGATGACTACTTTTTCCTTTAAACCTTTTACTCGAGCGGTTCTTATATATTCCTCATTTAGAACTTCAAGCATTGAAGACCTGGTTACTCTACATATATATGCCATTTGTATCCAACCTAACACCAGGCCTGGACCAATTAAATGATGAAATGCATCCCAGAAAATTATATAATCTCTTGCTATTAGGCTATCAATAAGGTATAAACCGGTTACTAATTGTGGGGGAGATATGCCGGAAGATAATCTTCCTCCGGCAGGTATTAATTTTAGATGATAATACAATACCAAAATAAACAGCAAGCTTAACCAGAAAGCGGGCATAGATATTCCTGTTAAAGAAAATACTCTGCTTATACTATCAGGTAATTGGTTTCTTTTTACAGCTGAAATTACCCCGATAGGAATTCCAAAAATAATTGCAATAATTAAAGCAAAAATTGCCAGCTCCAAAGTAGCAGGAAAATAAACTCTCATATCTTCTGCTACCATCTTTTGAGTTCTGAGTGATATTCCAAAATCCCAATTTATTATTCCTTTAAGATAACGACTATATTGTTGGCCAAGCGGTAAATCCAGACCTAACTCTCTTTCCATCTTTTCTATTAATTCCTGAGGTGCATTTTCACCAAGAATTGCCCCTACCGGGTCAGCAGGTATAACATGGGACAGAAAAAATGTAACTGTTACTACTCCGAAAATAACAATAAAGAATAATAATAATCTTTTCATTAAATATTTCAACATATTGGTTACAATTCCATTCTAAATTGTATGCTTTCTTCAAAAAGAAATATTTCTTTCATTTTATAATTGAGCTATGCCGCATATACTTCCATATTTACACATAAGCGGCATAGCTCAATTATTTATCTCTTTTAACTTAAGATGTTAATTATTTTAGAGTAATCAGTTCCCAAGGAGTCTGTGTTAATTCATTTAAAATAAAGTTTCCTACTTCTTTATTCAATCCCAATTGAATACTCATTTGATACAATGGTTCAAATACACTTTCCTTTTGCCATTTCTTCTGTAACTCTATATAGACTTTTTCTCTCTCTTCTCTATCCTGGATAAAGGCTGCTTCTTCAACCATATCAGTCATAGCAGGGTTGGCATAAGCATTTCTCCAGGCTAATTGTTTTACAGTTGCATCATCTCCTATAGTTCTACTATGTGCAAATGGCTTGGCGTTTGCGTCAGGATCAGCATAATCAGCACCCCATCTGGCAATAACCATGTCTAATCCCTGTTTTCTATATTTACCCAATAAAGTAGTATAAGCTATTACTTCTAAATTAGTCTTTATCCCAATTTGATCTAGATATGCTTTTACTACAGTTCCTTCAGTGGATAGGAAATCAGGAACAGTTAATGTTGTTTCAAAACCATCAGGATATCCTGCTTCTTTCAATAATTCTTTAGCTCTATCGGGATTATATGGGAATTCATCTCCATCATAATAAGCAAACATTCCTTCAGGAACAAAACTGTGAAGCGGTGTAGATCCGCCACCTACTGCCTTAATTATTGCATCATTATCTATGGCTGACTTAATAGCATTTCTTACTAAAATATTATCCGTTGGAGTAAGTTGGCCATTCATTGCCAAATAAATCAATTTAAATTGAGGCTTAGCTACTACATAAAGGTCTTCCTCTTCTTCTATGTCCGGAATCTGGTCATTGTCAAGATTCCAGGCAAGATCAATAGAACCGCCCTTAAGCTGTAGAAGCTGGCTGGAAGATTCCGGAATATCCACAATTACGATTTTATCTAATTCCGGTTTTGGTCCCCAGTAATCTTCATTACGTTCAAAAACTAAAGATTGGTTTCTTTCCCAACTGACTAACTTGAATGGACCACTTCCTGCTGAGCTTTCTGATAAATAAGCCATTCCCATATCATCTTCCTTAACATTGCTTTCGGTTACTTCAGGATCAACTGTTCCGGTAACTGAATACGTCATACAGGCAAGAACCAGGGTTGGAGAATAGGCTTTATCCATTGTTATCTTAACTTTATTATCAATTGCTTCAATAGAATCTTCTGTTATCCCAAATTGAGTAATAACCCAGGAAGGTGCTTGTGCCAACTTGGCAACCCTTTTTAAAGAATATGCTACTGCTTCAGCATCTACGGGATTACCATTAGAAAATTTTGCACTATCTCTAATAGTGAAAGTTACCGTATTGCCATCAAATTCCCATGATTCTGCAATGCCAGCTTCAATCTCAGAAGCAGAACCGGGTTTAAATCTGACTAACTTATCATAAACATTATCTAATATCCAACTCCCTTCAAATTCATAGGCCTTAGCCGGATCCAAAGATACAATTGGACTTGTATCCATTCCGATTATTAAAGTTTTTTCCTGGGCAACCCCGGTAGTAAAGCTTAAAGTTACCAGTAAGGTTATAGTAAAGATTAAAATTAAATTATTCTTTTTAAACATAAATATACCCTCCTTAAATATTTCATATTTGAAAAAGCAAATGTCTTAAAAAAATATCACCTCCTATTTTTTTTAGGAACATTATCCTACTACTTTTTTAAATACCCTCAGCCAATTTTCTCCTAATATTTTTTTAATGTCCTTAGTTTTATACCCCTGATTAAGCAACTCTTCTGTTATGTTAGGTACTTTATCAGTTCCTTCTAATCCCAAAGGTAATTTTTTGGTACCATCAAAGTCAGAGCCTAGCCCTACATAGTCCAAACCGACTATTTTTACCAGGTGATTAATATGTTCTACTACATCCTTTATGGTAGATTCCCTTTTTTTATTAATTAAAAAATCATTTACATAAGTCACACCAATCAACCCATTTTTATCGGCAATAGCTTTAATTTGTTCATCTTTTAAATTTCTTAGATGAGGGCAGAGGGCATAACAATTGGAATGAGAGGCAACAATGGGAGATTTGCTTTTTTTAACAACATCCCAAAAACATGATTCTGAAAGATGTGAGACATCAATCAACATTCCTATATTGTTCATTTCTTCTACTACTTTAATTCCAAACTCAGTTAATCTACTACCAGTCCGAGACTCACCAGCTCCATCAGCTATCTGATTTCTTTGATTCCAGGTAAGAGTCAAAAGCCTGACCCCTAACCTATACAACATTCTCAATACTCCCAAATCTCCCTCCAAGGCTTCTCCACCTTCAATAGAGAGTATGGCAGCAATCTTATCCGCATCAATAGTATTTTTTATCTGTTCATAATTAGTTGCTATAGATATTTCTTGCTTATTTTTTTCAATCTGCTGATAAATGCAATCAATAAGCTGTAAGGTCCTTTTCAATGAGGCATTTGGTTTGTATGCTTCTTCTATAAACGCTGCAAAAAATTGGACATTGACTCCCCCCTCTTTCATCCTGGGGATATCGAGATGACCAATACTAGATTTTTCACCTAAGCCTCTATTTTTATTTATTATGCTTAAAATTGTGTCACAATGGCCATCAAATATTGTTACTTTTTGGTTTATTTTTTTTGCCAGAGAACTATTTCTATTATTTTTAGTCAATTTTGTGGATATCTCTTTCTTGAATATATTTTTATTACATTTTGCAAGTTAATCGAGCAGAAATTATTTTAACCATATTAATATAAAGCATGAATTAGTGAAAAACAAATCATATCACTAACGAATAATGAACAATGATATCACAATTATTTTGATTATAGCACCTTCAAGAACAACATATCAAATAATATTTTTTTCAGCATTTTTTTATTTTCTATTTTTAAAGTATAGATAAGAAGTACAACTAGACAACTTTTTTATAATATTTTTCTGTCTAATAAAAAAAGACTTCTTTAAAAAAAGAAGTCTTTTTTTGAATATGGCTGAGGGAGGTGGGCTCGAACCACCGTTCCCAGATCCAGAGTCTGGTGTCCTACCACTAGACGATCCCTCAATCTTTTACATTGTCAACATTAATATTTTACAACATATTTCGTATAGGTCAAATAATTATTCATAAATTTCCTGCTATTTTATTATTTGCTTTTATTTTTATGTTAATTTTTTTACTGTTCGCTCTAAACACCGAATGTTTTGTTCTTTTCCCAATACCTCCATCAAGGCGAATAAACTTGGTCCCACTTTTTTACCTGAAAGAGAGACTCTAGTAGGATGAATAATCTGCTTCCCTTTTAAATCCATTTCCCCGGCAATATCTCTTACCACCTGCTCAATATTTTCTTCTGTCCATTGGTTTAATTGACTCAATCTATTTGCCAACTCACCCAACGTTTCTTTGACACCTTCCTGCTCAAGTACCTTAGCAGCATCATCTTCAACCTTAAAATTATCGCTAAAAAAATAATCTGCATATTCTAAAAATTGCCTGAAATTCCTTACCCTGCTTTTCATAAGAGAAACTACTTTTTTTAACCACTTAAATTGTTCATCACTTATCGAGCTATCCATAAAATCAACTTCCTGCAAATATGGCAATAACATTTTGGCATATTTTTCTTCAGGCATGTTTTTTAAATATTCACCATTAAACCAATTTAATTTTTCCATATCAAATATAGCCGAATGACTGGATACTTTATCCAAGGTAAAGCCTTTAACTAGTTTATCAATGGAAAATAATTCCTGGTTGGTTCCTGATGACCAACCCAAATGGGCAATATAATTTACAACTGCTTCGGGTAGGAAACCCATTCTTTTATATTCCATAACCGATGTTGCCCCATGACGTTTACTCAATCGCGTGTTATCCGGTCCCATAATCATAGGTATATGGGCAAAATCCGGAATATCTTCTTCTAATGCCTGGTAAATAACAATTTGCTTGGGTGTATTTGAAATATGATCATCACCACGCATAACTAATGATATTTTCATTAAAATATCATCAATAACTACGGCAAAATTATAGGTCGGAATTCCATCTGACTTAATAATGACAAAATCCGTGAGAAGTCGGCTATCAAAATCCATTTTCCCTTTTATCAAATCATTTACAACAATTTGATCCCCAGGCATTTTCAGCCGTATTGCCGGTTTTCTGCCTTCTTCTTCGAATTTTCTTTTTTCGGATTCAGTTAAATTCAGACATTTCCGGTCATACAAAGCATTTCCACCCTTAGCTAATTGCCTTTTACGCCTCTCTTCCAATTCATCAGCAGTACAGTAACAGTAATATGCCTTACCATCTGCTAAAAGCTTAGCAGTATACTTTTGGTAGATATGAAGCCTTTGCATTTGGAAATAAGGACCATATTCTCCACCTTTCTCAGGCCCTTCATCCCAATCAAGACCAAGCCATTTCATGCCATCCAAGATAGCGTTAACAGCCTCCGGCGTTGACCTCAATTTGTCCGTATCTTCGATTCTCAAAATAAATGTGCCACCATAATGTCTGGCATAAAGCCAATTAAATAATGCTGTTCTTGCTCCCCCGATATGTAAATATCCTGTTGGACTAGGAGCAAATCTTACCCGTATTTTTTTATTATTACTTTCCATGCTTCCTCCAAAGATGATATTTGGTTAAACTAACTTTTTTACATTTAATCTAAAACATATTCCATATATTGCTCTAATAAATATCGCACCCGCAAAGCGGGTGGCTTTAAGAACCTCTAAAGAAGTTTAACTTTTTATCACTTTTTAGCTCTTTTTCTTTCGATTTTTTATTTATATTTATTCCAGTAATTCCTCTAATTTTACAATTTCAACCCCTTCTGCCTCTAATATTATATCTAATTCATTCAATACATCAATAGTGTTGCAGTAGGGATGTCCTATTGCGATAGCGCTTCCATTTCTTATAGCAAACTCCTTCAATAAGCTAACCTGGTTGCGTATATAATCTACATCCTGTTCATTATCAAGAAAAACAGAACGGAAGGCAGTCTTAATTCCCAGTTCCTTACTCAATTTATAGCCAACAGAATCAGGACTGGTCATACTATCAATAAAAAATATATCTCTTCCCTTAATTTCATCTAATACAATCCTCATAATTTCTTTATTTTCAGTTACTTTTGAGCCCATGTGATTATTAACACCATCCGCCTCCGGAAATTCAAGCAAATTGGCTAGCATTTTATTTCTTATCTCTTCCTCATTCATGGTAGAAAAGATTGCACCCTTACCTGGATTAACATTTGAATTATGAGGTTCCATAGGTAAATGTAATAAGACAGTCATTCCCTTCTCTTTTGCCATTTTTGCAACAAGTTGTGAATCAGAAAGAAAAGGCAAAACGGAAATAGCAACAGGAAAATTCAGATTTAAAATACGTTCAGCAATTTCTTGCTGATAGCCTAGATCATCTATGATAATTGCTACTTTTGGATTACCGCCTATACTTATTCTTCTATCCTTCGTAAATTTATGAAATAATTGTGACTCTTCATCTTTTTTACTGAATATTTCATACAAAAACGGTACTTCTTTATCTTGAATATCTTCTTCTTTTACCTTTGTTTCTTCAGAAATAACCCCTGGTCCGAGTGGTTTTCCATTCACCTTATTATTACTATCTAGATGTACAAATATCCCCAATAATAATAAGAGAATCGCCGATAGCAGTATTGAAAAAGTGTAATTCCATAGTTTTTTATCCATCTTATCTCTCATCTAATTTTTATTTACAGTCTCTCTCTTTAATAATAAATCTACCGCTGCCTCGAGCTGAATATCATCTTCGACTTCTTTATCAATCGGAATGATAATATCGGGTTCAATACCAACATTATTAATAACCCGGCCATTTGGTGTATAGTACTCAGAAGTTGAAACAATAACAGCAGAATCATCTGATAATGAATAGACTTGCTGAACCAATCCCTTGCCAAAAGTGGTTTCTCCTAATATTGTACCTCTATTCATATCCTGTATAGCTCCAGCAACAATTTCAGAAGCACTGGCACTTCCAATATTGACCAATAACACAAGTGGCCAATCTGGATATTGATTACCATAAGAATCGTAATCTCTTATTACATTATTTCTGCTATTTATTCTGACAATATTTCCATCCTTAATAAATTGGCTGGCTACTTCTATTGCAGATTCCAGAAGTCCACCGGGATTATTTCTCAAGTCAACGATAATTCCTTCTAATGATTCTTTTTCAAAATCATTTAAAGCTTCCTTCAACTCGCTATCTGTATTAGCATTAAAGGTTGAAATTCGAATATAGCCAATCTTATCATCTTCCATTATTCTTTCCTTTACCGCTTCTATGGTAATTGTATCCCTGATAATTTCAATCTCTAACAATTCCTCTTTATTCTCTCTTTCAATGGTTAAAGTTACTGTGGTGCCTTTTTCTCCACGCAGTATATTGACAGCCTCATCTAGAGTCATGCCCTTGGTTGTTTCACCATCAATTTCCATAATATTATCTCCTGTTTTGACACCAGCTTGGTACGCAGGAGTATCTTCTATGGGAGAAATCACTGTTAACTGTTCATCTACAATAGTTATAGTAATACCCAAACCATCAAAATGACCCATAAAAAGGTTCTCCTGTTCCCTTTGAAAACTTATCGGGTCCAAATAACGTGAATAAGGATCATCAAGCTCTGATAACATCCCCTTTATTGCTCCTTGAGCTAAATTTTTAACATCAATATTCTTTTCAATATATTCACTTCTAATAATACTAATTGCCTCGAAAAAAGGCTCTAAATCATTAAAAATGCTATCAGTCTGGCTTTCCGCTTTATTATTATATAAGGGGGCTATAAAAAATACACCAGCCAATATAATAATCATTACTACATAAATTAATTTTCTCAAACTTTTTTTCATATCACAAAACCACCTAATTCTTATCTATATTCGTTAAATAAATTATTTGTACTTTTCAATCTAATCCTATAGCCAGTCAAATGGATTAACCGGTTTACCCTCAACTCTGACTTCAAAATGTAATCTAGGTGTTGGCACACCTCCACTGGTACCTACTTGTCCTATTATCTGCCCTTTTGCCACTTGTTCATTCATCTTAATCAATACTTTGGAAAGATGGGCATATAAAGTTACTACATTACCTCCATGGTCTAAAATAATAATTTCTCCATATCCTTTAACATTTCCGATATAAATAACTGTTCCGAAAGAAGCTCCTCGAATTGCTTCACCCAGTGGTGCACTTATATCAATACCGGAATTGAATACATAGGTATTTAATTCCGGCTGCTTTTGTTGTCCATAATTGGAAATAATTGAACCCTTTAGAGGCAGTTGAAATATTCCTTTTTTTGGCTGTAAAGTTGGCTCTGTTCTTGCAGCTTCAGCCCCCGGCTGCTTTGACTGGGCCTGCTGTTGAGCCTGCTTGGCTTTTTCTCTCTCCTGACAAGCCAATTCAATAATTTCCATTATCTGGGCTGAAGATTTTTCTAATTCTTCCAATATGGCTAACTGCTTTTTCTTTTCTTCTTCTATCTTGGCTATATATTTATTTTTTGCTTCTGCCGATATTTCGATATTTTCTTTTTCTTTTGCAATCTCCTGTTCAAGCAATTTAGTAATTTCTTTTTTATTTTCCAAGCTGTCTTTCTGTTTTTTTACAAATTCAACTTGTTCTTTGACTTGTTTTATAATATCCGCATCATCTTTCAATATACATGCCAAATAACGATACCTGTTTAAAACTGTGAAAATCCTTGCTTTCTAATAGGACAGACAGATATGTTATATTATTATATTTATAAAACTTTTCAATCTGTTTTTTAAAATAATCAACTGTAAGTCCAATTTGTTTTGTTCTATTTCCAGCTCTTCTTCGAGCTTTTCTATCTGTTTTAAGGTATTGTTATAACTTGTTTTTGCTACCTGGAGTTCTTTTTCCGCTGTATCCAGTAGTTTCTCTATCTTTTCCAGGGTTTTTCATAATCAGTCTCTTCTTGCTTTAACCGCTCTAATTCCTGTTCAATAGCTTTTTCCGCTGTTCAATCTGATTCAATTTTTCCTCTTGCTCCTCTCGATACTGATAGGTTGATCGGCAGCATTCCCCTTTTCAATATGCCAGAAAAAGCTAAGGATAAAAATTATTATAATTAAAAAAATTAATATATGTTTTTTTTCTCTTATATCAAAATATTTTTTCATAATTCTTCATACCTTATTTTTCTGAGAGAAATCATGCTTCCGAAAATTCCAATAAAAACTCCTGATAATATAATTATTACTGCAATTCTTATTAGAATAATCTGATCTGAGGAAATGTTTAGAAAAGGAAGAATTATTCTAATCTTTTCCATATAATAAAGATAGCCTTTAATAAGTACAATAACCGCTAGAAAAGATGAAAACAATCCTTTTAAAAAACCCTCTATAATAAAAGGCCAACGAATAAACCAACTAGTAGCTCCAACCAATGACATTATTTCTATCTCCTCATGCCTTGAATGGACACTTATTTTAATTACACTGACCATAATTAATACTGAAATAAAAATTAATAAAGATATTATTGCTAATCCAGTATTTCGTACAAAATCAAAAACTAATATCAAATTTTTGGTTAATTGACCACCATAATTTACTTCTTCAATTCCTTTATATTGATTTAATTGAAAGGCAATTTCTTCTAAAAAGTCTGTTTCAGTCACTAGAATTTCAATAGAAGCAGGCAAGGGATTTTCCGGAATACCAGCCAACATATCTTCATGTTCAGATAAATCCTCTCTCAGCCTTTGAAAAGCTTCTTCTTTAGATATATATCGTACATCCTTAACTCCTTGCAACTCACTTGTGTCTTGAACTAATTTGTTAATATCTTCTTCCGAAATATCATCTTTCAAATAAGCAATTGCTACCAATTGTGATTCTATTTCATTCAGAAAAAGATTAATATTAAGAGATATAAGAAGAAACATACCAACAATTATCAATGTAGCAGTTAAGCTTATTATAGTAGCAAAACTCATTATTCCATTTTTTTTGGTACTCAGGAAAGCCTCTTTGATATAAAAAAACATATTTCTTAGCATTACTATGAATAGATTCCTTTCTGAGTATCAGAAGCAACTTCACCACGCTCTATTCTAACCACCCGTTTTTGTGCTTTATCTACCATCAACTTATCATGTGAAGCCATAATTACCGTTGTGCCCCAAATATTAATTTTAAACAACAATTTCATAATATCCCAAGATGTTTCCGGGTCTAAATTACCCGTTGGTTCATCAGTCAACAATATCAGGGGATGGCTAACAACAGCCCTCGCTATACAAAGTTTTTGTTGTTCACCTCCTGAAAGCAAATGAGGATTTGTATTTTTTTTATGATAAAGCCCGATAATATTTAGAATATTATTAACTTCTTGCCTTATAATTGCATTTTTAGTACCTACTACCCGTAAGCTAAATGCTACATTCTCAAATACATTTCGGTCGTAAAGAAGCTTAAAATCTTGAAATACAACACCAATTTCTCTTCTTAAATATGGAACTAATGAAGTCTTTAATCTAGCCAAATTAACACCGTCAACAATAACTTGTCCTTTAGATGGAAGCATGCCACGATAAATTAATTTTAAGAAAGTTGTTTTACCGGCTCCCGTAGGCCCGACTAGAAAAACAAATTCTCCTTTCTTAATATGAATATTCACATCCCATAAAGCATGAATCTTATTGGGAAAAGTTTTAAAAACATGAAACATTCGAATCAATTATTTGTCAATTCCTTTCTAAGACATTTTTGCGCAATAAATTGATAGAAAAGCTGAACATTAGAAAATGCTTCCCGTTCAAATTGTTCTTTTTTTACTTTCAAATTAGACTGAATCATCTCTCGGTTTGCTTCTATATATTTTAACTTATTATCAACATTTTTACAGTTAATTGGTTTAGATTTATCAATAATTCAGGAAGTTCAAGCGAATGAACATAATATTTTACCTTAGGATCATAGTCTATCGCAATAAAAGGCTTGTTTGCTATAGTAGCAAAAATAATCGAATGAAGCCTCATGCCAATCATTAGTGAAAAATTCGAAATAAGGGATAATATTTCATCAGGATGCAATTCTTCTTCAATACATTTTGCTGTTGAAAACCTCATTTTTTTTATAATATCTTTCATAAGAGGCAAGTCAGTTCGAACCTGAAATGGAATAAAAAATAAATTTGCCTGGTATTTCTCAATTAAATGATCTGATATCTCAGCATATTTTATTATTTTACTTTCATAATCCATCCCTACCTCTTTACAATTTCTAATTACCATAGCTATGTTCATGTTTTTGACTGCTGTTCCCTGGGAATGCTCCAGGCTATATTTATCCTTGATTGCTTCGGGGACTTCTTTTCTCTTCAATAAAAAAGCGGTGTCAGCATTTACGATAATTGGTTTATTTTTTTTAACACCCAATTTTTCCAGGAATATTTTAGATTGTTTATCCCTAACCATAATTATATTTGCACGGTTTAAAACCCATTTAATCAATTTTTTATTGATATTCTTTTGTACCGGTCCAATCCCCTGACCATAAATAACACTAGGAATATTAAACATACTGGCAAGAAAAAGTAGGCTCAAATAATATAATATACTGAAACCCTTCCCGCTAGCGTCCTGCAACAGTCCTCCGCCACCGCTAATAAAGACACTTGACTTTTTCATTCGGGAAATAATCAAGATAGGATTTAATCTGTAAACAGCATCTACCTGATAAAGTAATTTTGTTTTTTCAGGATCTTGCGAAAGAACTACAATTTTATCTTTAGAGGTAGTTTTTGAGAATTCCTGTATCATTGACATCAAAATGGCTTCATCTCCACAATTTCCAAAGCCAAAATATCCGGAAATCATAATAGGCTTAAGACTGCTCATTTTTTTTGCCATCTGACTTTGTCCTAAAATTCTTAAAGAAAATATATATAATTAAAGTTAGCACGATACTTAATAATAACCCTAACCAATAGCCATGAAATGTTCTTAGTAATGAAAAGGAAAGAGAAGTATGTACATGACAAAATGTATTTACTATGGTAACAGGGGCTACTGTTCCCATAATTACAATAGGGAGCTTCAAATAATGAAGACCCAAAAAATTCATAGCAATCGCCAGGGAAAGCAAAGGATAGCCAATTAAAAATTCCTTGCTTCTTGGTCTGGCAACCAGGAATGTTTCTAGAAACATTCTCATCTTTTCTTCTATATCCGGTACCGGCAAAAAAGAAAAATTTCCTGAGCGTACAATATAGATTACTCCAAAGACCAAAAAGATAAATACTAAAAAAGCATGTTCAAATAAAATCGGCTTTTTAAAATCTTCAATCAAGAGCCTTTTATCTTCTTTGCTCATCCACCATAAATAAAATGTTACTAAAATTAAAGGGAAAATATAGGCAATTTTTATTCCACTAAACAGTTGAATGGCCAGGATAAATTGATAATGTGTTAATAATGCTCCAATGATTAATCCACCGATTAGTGAAATCATCATAATCCTGGTAATGCCAGTAAATATATTTTTAAATAATTCCAAATAGGGACGGGAAACTAAATCCAAATTAGGTAAAGCCTTATCTCTATTTATAGGTACCTGTAAAAAATAATTCTTGTTCATTATAATTGCCAGTGTGGGAAATATTAAAGCACTGGCCAGGGCAAGAATTTTCATTAAGAATATTTCCCCGGCTAATTTATCAATGATAAACAAAAATATTAAACTAACTATGAATAATATTAGTTCATGTCTTTTAGAAATATTTAAAAATTCCATTAACAGCAGTATTCCGGCCGATATAATTCCCAAGCCAATGATATAAATAAATATGGGTGACACTTGATAAGTTGGGAATAAACTGGCTTTACCTATCGAGTAATTATTACGAACAAGTTCATTTTTTATGCTTTCAATATAATCAAGATTGTATTGAACTAAATCCCCTTCATGTATTTTTAAAAAAGGATTCAGATAGAAAAGACGAATATTTCTTTCTTGTGCTGCCCTGGTCCACCTATCAATGGCTGTATTCATGGTAATCTTTTCCATTTCTTCTTTAGTAATGCTGTGCACTCTTACTGCCAATTGACTAATTTTAGATGCTATGGTGTGAATACCTTTTTGGGAAGTAAATTCAATCATACCAAAGGGATAATTATTCTCTTGCAAAAACTGTGCTGTCTCAGAAAGCATTTTTATAGAGGGATAGCCAACGGCTTCTTCTTCATCAAATATAATAAGAGAAATATTTACCAATCCTCCTATGGTTTCTAATTTTTGTCGAACAATTTCCGGTGCTACCTTCGGAGAATTTTTAGGCCTTAAAATAACATTGAATCCAAGGGCTTGAATTCTGGCAATATCTTCTTCTGAAAATCCTAAACCTAATTTGACTAATTCCTCTTCATCTCCATGCAATACCAAGCTAAAAGTTTCTCCATTATTAAACGTATACTCTTGAACCATATTTTCAGCAAGATATTGCTGGAAATAATTTTTTATCCTTTCAAACAAAGAATAATCCTTACACATAACTAGAAGCTCTCCGGGAAAGACATATTCTGAGTCAGAAATAACAATGTCCTGAATATAGTTCAAGCTTGTCAAATCATTGGTTTTTAAAAATGCTATTTTACCTTGAAAGGATAATGTTTCAATCGTATCTTCATGGACCGCAATGCTGGATATTCCCTTTAGCTGTAGTTGTTTAAGCAATTCATTTTCATCATAGCTATCTTTAAGAGCTAATTCTCTTACCTTGTTCAAACTCATTGCCAAATCTACTTGCTTAAAATCATTTTCTAATTTAGAGCGTTGAATGCCCACTATTACTGACAAGATAAGAGCAATTAAAATAAAAAAAATAAATATATTTTTAGAACTAATTTTCACTAGCTTTTTACCTCGATTATAATCTGAAAATATAGCTAACATTTTAGCACATCTGTATATAGTTGTAAAAATGCACCTCTACTAATATAGCATAAAGGTGCATTTATTTCCCTGCTTTATTTTTGATGTAAACTATATAATTTTTATAGTTATTCTATTTATAAATTCAAATTATAAATTCAAATCATGATGCTGATTTGTCTAACCATTCATCTTTACTGTAAAAGTGTTAACATAACACCTGCGGCCACAGCGGTACCAATTACTCCGGCAACATTAGGTCCCATGGCATGCATTAATAGAAAATTTCGAGGGTTAGCGCGTTGACCTACAGTTTGAGCTACCCGAGCGGCCATCGGCACAGCTGATACTCCAGCAGCTCCAATTAAGGGATTAATCTTACCACCTGATAATTTATACATTATCTGTCCAAACATAACCCCTCCAAATGTACCAAAAGCAAAAGCTACCAATCCCAGAGAAATAATCTTTATAGTTTCAACAGTCAGAAAATACTCAGCCTGCATAGTAGCACCAACACAGGTGCCTAGAAAAATTGTTACAATATTAATTAGTTCATTTTGAGCAGTATTGGATAACCGATTGACCACCATGCTTTCCCGAAACAAATTTCCCAACATCATAATACCGATAATAGGAACTGAAGCTGGCAATATTAAACCGACAAAAACAGTGCTAATAATTGGAAATAATATTTTTTCAGCTTTAGAAACAGGTCGTAATTGCTTCATGACAATTTTTCTCTGTTCTTTGGTAGTAAACATTTTCATAATCGGCGGTTGAATCAAAGGAACCAAAGACATGTAAGAGTAAGCAGCTACTGCTATAGCGCCTAAAATATGCGGTGATAATTTAGAAGCAAGATAAATAGAAGTTGGTCCATCAGCTCCACCGATAATAGCAATAGCAGCCGCTTCTTGTAAGCTAAACCCTATTAAAACAGCTCCTATTAATGCAACAGAAACACCTAATTGCGCTGCGGCTCCCAAAAGAAATGTAGCCGGGTTAGCTAATAAAGGTCCAAAATCTGTCATTGCTCCAATCCCCATAAATATTAGAATGGGGAAAAGCTCATGTCGAATACCAAAGGAAAGTATTTGTAAAAAGCCTCCTTCTTCCATTAATCCGGTAAAAGGAAGGTTTACCAAAATAGCGCCAAAAGCAATTGGTAAAAGCAATAACGGCTCATATTTTTTTACTATTGCAAGATAAAGAAGCATTCCCCCTACCAGCAACATAATAATACTTTCCACAGTAAGGCCGGTAAATCCCGATATCCTGATAATAGAAAATAGCGAGTTAATAAAATTCATCATTTTCTCCTTTCTGATAGCTACCCGATAACCAACAGCGTATCATCAGTTTCAACCATATCATTAACTGAAACAGATAATTTTTTAACCTTTCCACTGGTATTGGCAATAATTTCATTTTCCATTTTCATTGCCTCCAATATCAATACTGTATCTCCCTCATTAACGCTATCTCCTTCTGATACATTAATTTTAAGAACCTTGCCTGGCATTGGAGACTGTATTTCCTCACCCGCTACACTGCCTTGAGCAGTAGACGGTTTTGTTTCTGTTTTTGGTGCTGCCTTAACTTCAGGTTTTTTTGGTGTTTCTTTTTGCTCGGGTTGCTTACCCTGAGCTACTGATGGGGATGATGTAGAAGATTCTTTTTCTTCAGTTATTTCTTCTACTTCTACCATATATTCCTGGCCATTAACTTTTATTTTGAATTGTTTCATTATTTTAAAATCCTCCTCTTTTTCTGGAACTTATTGAAATCCTACTCGACATAAGGTTTTGTTTTCCGGCTATAGTCCATGGACTTGCCCCGGCTGGAACGCTCCTGTTAATACTAATAATCTTTATTTTTTTCATAGAAACTTCCATATAACTGGATAGAGCAGCAGAAATAACTGCAACTAATTCCTCTTTATATTCATCATCTTTCTTTATCTCCTTACTTTCCGCTTTTTCAGTAGTTAGTTTCCCCTTATCTGGAATCATTATTTTTTCTTCTTTGACTTGTTTCTTTGAAGTCAGCTTTATAACCTCTCGCAGTCCTATCATCAACAAGGCAAGTAAAGACAAAATAACAAAAACTAGAATTACAACTGTGATAGCTATTTTAATAGCACCCTCAAGTCCAATATACATATTCCGTACCCCTTCTTTTTAATTAGAAGAAATTTATTACTTAATTCCTCTTAGTTATTCTTTACAGCAATTATACCGGAAGATTTCCATGTTTTTTCCCTGGTAAGCTTTCTCTTTTTGTAGATAACATCTCAAAGGCTGTTATCAATCTAGGCCTGGTCTCTCTAGGATCAATTATCATGTCTACATAACCTCTTTTAGCGGCTTCATAAGGGTTAGAAAATCTTTCTGCGTATTCGTCTATTTTTTGTTGGCGGAACTTTTCTGGGTCCTCTGCTTTCTCAATTTCTTTTCTAAAGATAATATTTGCAGCGCCCTGGGAACCCATTACTGCAAGCTCAGCAGTCGGCCATGCTATAACCTGATCTGCTCTTAACTCTTTACCACACATAGCCAAATAGGCCCCTCCGTAAGACTTACGTGTCACAACTGTTATCTTAGGAACTGTCGCTTCAGAATAGGCATATAATAACTTTGCACCATGTCGAATAATTCCACCATATTCCTGAGTAGTACCAGGTAAAAATCCGGGAACATCAACCAAAGTTAAAATGGGTATATTAAAAGCATCACAAAACCGAACAAAGCGAGCAGCTTTATCAGAGGCATTAATGTCAAGACAGCCGGCAAGCACTTTAGGTTGATTGGCAATAATTCCAATACTCTGTCCTTTTAATCTGGCAAAACCGGTAATCATATTCCGAGCAAAATGTTCATGTGCTTCAAAAAAATCACCATCATCAACAATATATTTAATTATATCTTTCATCTCATATGGTTTATTGGGGTCAGTTGGAACAATATTTAACAATGCCTCTTCCATGCGATTTGGATCATCCTGGGTTTCCAAAATGGGAGGATTTTCCATGTTATTAGAAGGCATGTAGCCAATCATTTTCCGAACAGATTGAAATACCTCCTGCTCATTTTCAGCTGCAAAATGGGCAACACCACTCTTTTGATTATGTGTCATTGCGCCACCTAATTTTTCAGAGGAAACATCTTCACCTGTAACGGCTTTAATAACACTGGGTCCGGTGATGTGCATAATTCCTATTTTCTTTACCATAAAAACAAAATCCATAATGGCAGGTGAGTAAACTGCCCCCCCAGCAGTAGGTCCAACAACTACTGATATCTGAGGAATTACTCCTGAAGCAATTGTGTTTCTATAAAATATTTCACCATATCCACTAAGAGAATCAACACCTTCCTGTATTCGTGCTCCTCCTGAATCATTGATACCAATAACCGGCGCCCCCATCTTCATAGCCATATCCATTATCTTGCAGATTTTTTTGGAATGCATTTCTCCTAAAGAACCACCAATAACTGTAAAATCCTGGGAAAATACATATACTAAACGCCCATCAATGGTACCATAGCCCGTCACAACACCTTCTCCGGGCACTTCTTTCCAGCCATACCAAAATTTGTACAACGATGCTCAACAAAGATATCCAGTTCATTAAAACTATCTTTATCCAATAACAAGTCTATTCTTTCTCTAGCTGTCAACTTACCTTTATCATGCTGTGCCTGAATTCTTTTTTTGCCGCCACCTGCTAATACTTTCTCTTTTTTTTCTTGCAGCTTTTTCATCAAATCATTGATTGATTGTTCCATTAAGCTTTCCACCTCTCTTTTATTCATTTTTAATATAAATATTTATTAATATTAAGACAAATGTTAGTAATTAAGCCTAGTCGTTTACTTAATAATAAAGATATTAAATATGTTCTTTTGTTTTTTGTATCAAGCTTTTTGTGATTTATGTTCACATAATTCCACTAAAATACCATTGGTGCTTTTAGGATGCAAAAAGGCGATTCGAGCTCCACCGGCTCCATAACGAGGTTCTTTATCAATTAATCGAACACCTTTTTTCTGTAAATTTTTCAACATAACATCTAAATCTTCAACTTCAAAAGCAATATGATGGATACCTTCTCCTTTCTTTTCAATATATTTGGCAATATTTCCGTCAGGAGAGGTTGATTCCAGTAATTCTATTTCACTTTCCCCAACCGGTAAAAAGGCAACCTTAACATTCTGTTCTTTCACCTCTTCCTCTCCGGAGCATTTCATTCCCAAAACATCCTTAAAAATATGAAGCGATTCCTCCAGATTATTTACAGCAACTCCGATATGGTCAATTTTCTTAAACAATGTTATTCACCCTCCTTAAATAGGTTTTCTTTAAAAATTGCAGATAGCTTTTTTACTGCATTGTAAGGATTGTCATTCTGTTTTAGGACTCTTTCTACCTCTTTCTCCAACCTTTCCTCACTAATAAACTGAAAAAACATTTCTCGCCAGCTCTCTTGAAAGAGGTCAAATATTTCTTTTCTGGTCCTATTCTTCCTTCTTAAAAACATTTCTCCGCTTTCTTTCAGATAATCAGTACATTTTTCTACTTCTTTCCATAGAACATCAATTCCAATATTCTCAGTCCCTACTGTTTTGAGGATAGGAGGATGCCACTTCTCTTCTTTTTCAATTAGATGTAACATCATTTCAATTTCAGCAATTAATTTATCACTACCATCCCGATCTGATTTATTGACAACAAATATATCTCCTATTTCCATAATTCCCGCTTTAATAACCTGAATATCGTCTCCCATCCCCGGCATCACTACCAACAAGACAACATCTGATACTTTAATAACATCAATTTCCGACTGTCCAACGCCTACAGTTTCTATAAAAATAAAGTCTTTCCCCATGGCATCCATAATCTTGACAACTGCCTGAGTTGATCGGGACAATCCGCCTAAGTGACCACGAGCACCAACACTTCGAATAAAGACATCTTTGTCTGTTGTTAAATCCTGCATCCTTATTCGATCACCCAGTATAGCTCCTCCGGAAAAAGGACTGCTTGGATCTATGGCAATAATACCAACTTTTTTATTCATTTTCCTTAAATGCTTTGTCAGTTTATCAGTTATTGTACTCTTACCTGAACCGGGAGGTCCTGTTATACCTACAACAATAGCTTTGCCGCAATACTGATGTAATTCTTTCAAAAATGGTTGTGCATTTTGAAAATCATTTTCAACCATAGTTATTAATTTAGCAACTGCCCTACTATCACCATTTCGTATTTTTTCAGTTAAACTCATATAAGATTTCCTTTTATCCCTAAATTAAGCAACAGCAACATTTGTTTTTATAAATTTAACGATTTTTTTAGTATCCGTACCTGGAGTAAATATCTCCTTTATACCCATTTTCTTTAATTCGGATATATCTTCAATAGGTATTATCCCGCCAGCAATAACCATAATATCAGTCATTTTTCTTTCTTCTAACATCTTAATTATTTTAGGAAATATATACATATGTGCTCCGGATAGTATGCTAAGTCCAATTACATTTACATCTTCCTGAATTGCTGCTTCTATTATCTGTTCCGGTGTTTGTCTTAAACCGGTATAAATGACTTCCATTCCTGCATCTCGTAATGCTCTCGCTATTACTTTTGCTCCGCGGTCATGGCCATCTAAACCCGGTTTAGCAACCAAAACTCTGATTCTTGATTTCTTCATAGTTCACCTTCCTTGATACTAAATCTTTATAGAATCCTTGTATTCACCAAAAATTTCTCTTAGTTGGTCACATATTTCTCCTAAGGTGGCATAGCCTTTAACGCAATCCATAATAAATGGCATCACGTTTTTATCCGAACTTGCTGCCTGTTTTAATAAATGCAGCGATTCTTTTACCTTAGATTCGTCGCGGTTGTTTTTAACCTCTTCTAATTTTTTAATTTGTTGCTTTTCAATCTCCGGATTAACCTTAAGTAAATCCTTCATTGTTTCTTCTTCAGATTCAAACTGGTTAACACCAACAATAATTCTTTTCTTATCTTCCACATCTTTCTGATATTGATAAGCACTATTTTGTATCTCTCTCTGGATAAAGCCTTTTTCAATCGCTTTTGGTGCACCACCCAATTTTTCAATTTGGTTAATATAGTCCATTACTGCATCTTCAATTTCTTTGGTCATTTTTTCAATATAATAAGAACCGGCTAAAGGGTCTACAGTCTCGGTTACACCACTTTCATGAGCGATAACCTGCTGTGTTC
This sequence comes from Candidatus Atribacteria bacterium, assembly GCA_018402425.1. Lineage (GTDB taxonomy): Bacteria > Atribacterota > Phoenicimicrobiia > Phoenicimicrobiales > Stramentimicrobiaceae > Oleincola > Oleincola secundus. The sequence goes on from JAGYIZ010000003.1 coordinate 41,560, forward strand.
TCAATGCAATTCTTACTGCTTTTTGTGATGGCAAAGAAAGGGCCTCATCTCTTGAATTAGTGTGCAAGGACTGAGTCCCTCCAAGAACTGCTGCAAGTGCCTGTAAAGTAACTCTAATAATATTATTATCCGGTTGCTGGGCAGTTAGAGTACAACCAGCAGTCTGTGTATGGAAACGAAGCATTATAGATTTTGGATTCTTTGCACCAAAACGATCTCTCATAATTTTTGCCCACAATTTTCTTGCCGCCCTAAATTTTGCAACTTCTTCAAATAAGTCATTATGAGCATTAAAGAAAAAAGATAATCTGGGAGCAAATTTATCAACGTCCAAGCCTTTTTTTACTGCAGCGTCAACGTAGGCAATTCCATTGGCCAATGTAAAAGCAATTTCCTGTATTGCAGTAGAACCGGCTTCTCTAATATGATAACCACTTATACTAATAGTATTCCATCTCGGTAATTCCTTGGAACAATAAGCAAAAATATCTGTAATTAGCCTCATGGATGGCAATGGTGGGAAAATATAAGTGCCTCTAGCAATATATTCTTTCAAAATGTCATTTTGAATTGTACCATTTAATTTAGCAGCAGAAACTCCCTGTTTTTCAGCTACCGCTATATACATGGCAAGTAAAACAGCTGCTGGAGCATTTATAGTCATAGAAGTGCTTACCTTTTCCAAGGGAATGCCTTCAAACAATATTTCCATATCCTTCAATGAATCAATTGCTACTCCTACTTTCCCTACTTCTCCGTGGGACATTGAATGGTCAGAATCATAGCCGATTTGTGTTGGTAAATCAAAAGCAATACTCAAACCTGTTTGACCATTTTTTAGTAAATATTTATATCTTTTGTTTGATTCTTCGGCATCTCCAAAGCCGGCATATTGTCTCATAGTCCAAAATCTACCTCGGTACATTGTTGGTTGAACGCCTCTGGTATAAGGATAATCTCCCGGGTAACCTATCTCTTTCAGATAATCCAAATCCTCTAAATCCAAGGGATCATATAATCGCTTTACTTCTTTATTTGAACCTGTCACGAATTGCTCTTTTCGTTCTGGAAATCTATCTAAAACCTTTTTTAGTGTCTTATCTGACCATTGTTCCCTGGCTTTTTTTATCTCTTTGTAATCCACGCCTTTCATCCCTCCTAATTTTTTTTATATAATAAGCATAAATTCAAGATTATAATTTAATAGTCTATTTTATTTTTCAGTTTCCATAAGGAGATCTTCCACTAATACATTAATTTTAATAATATTGATGCCAGTAATATAATCTAATTCCTTCTTTAAGTTTTCCTGTATTCTTTTAACGATATTAGGGATATTCTTCCCATATCGTAAAATAAGGTTCATTTGTATTAAAATACCCTCTTCAGTAATATTAATCTTCGTTTTTCCAACTCTGATTACTTCCTTAAAATCTTTTATAGTAAAAAAGATGATATCCAGAATAGCGTTTTCAGAAATAAAGAGTTTACCAAAATAACTAAAAGGTGGTCGAACTACGGTTCTTTCTCCAATCTTTCGATTTCCATATCTCTTTCTGTAGAAAATTTCTAAAGACTCCACCAAATTGATGGGAAATTTTCTCTGCACCTCTATCCCTGGTAGGGGAATTATATGAGTTCCTTCTCGAGACCGACTGGTTCTGGCAATTTGTATTTCCTTCTCGCTGGAAATATCTTCAATTTGAAATGTTTGGCTTACAGGTGGTAATTCCAATGTCTGAACAATCTTCTCGACCATGTCTTTAGAAGTACCCAGAACCATTATCTTTTTTGGATTGTCCTGTTTAATAACATCCCGTACAGACTGAGCATGTTCTTTTTCAAAAAAAATGGCTCTCCTGATTGCTTGTATTCTATTAGCTTCCTTCTTTGCCGACAAACCTGCTAATATCCTATCTTTTCTAATTAACAGACCATCATCAATAATATATTCAATATGCTCTTTATGAGCAATTAATAAAGCTTTATGGCTTTTACCTGTTCCACTTCCCCCTACCAGGGCAATTACCTTCATATTATTTACTCTACCTCAATCCTACTTTTTTGTTTTTACCCATCCCCTGCCTTCTACTGCAAGGGCTACCCTCCTAACTGCAATAATATAAGCAGCATCTCGTGGATAAAGTTTTTCTTTTTCCGCCAAATCAGCAACATCATTAAATGCATCAGTCATAATTTTTTCTAATTTTTCTAAAACTTCATCTTTTGGCCAATAATAATTCATATTATTCTGCACTTGCTCAAAATAAGAAACCGTAACCCCTCCGGCATTACACAGAAAATCAGGGATAAGATATATATTTTTTTCTTTAATAACTTTATCTGCGGCAGGTGTAGTGGGCGTGTTTGCTGCTTCTGCATATATTTTTACCTTATTAAAATCAATTTCATTAACATTATCAGCATGAACAGCTGAACCTAACGCTGCTGGTATTAAAACAGTTACCGGTTTTTTTAGCCAGGCATCTCCATCCTCTTGTTTCCAACCAAATGATTGAGCTTTTTTAGGATTGATTGTTCCAAATTTATCTAAAGTACCCGGAGCAAATAAATCTTCAGGTTTAATGCCATCTTCACAGCTGTAAGTATATGCCTTTTTATCATTAGCATCCCAACATGACATGGCAATTACTTTACCGCCATACTCGACAAATTTTTCACAGCAATACTGGGCATTATTTCCTGCGCCTTGAATAGATGCAGTCGCATCTTTAAAGTCAATATTCAAACGCTTCAATGCTTCCCTAACACAATAAATAACCCCATAGCCTGTTGCTTCCGTTCTACCTAATGATCCGCCGACACCGACTGATTTACCTGTTACAAATCCAGGTTTTCTACTCCTGGCGATAGTATCGTATTCATCCATTATCCATAACATATCCTGGGGATTGGTAGCTACATCAGGTGCAGGTACATCCATTTCAGGTCCCACAATATCGTATACCTTTCTTACCCAACCGCGACAAAGTTTTTCTGTTTCTCTGTCAGAAAGTTCCCTGGGATTACATACTACACCCCCCTTCCCTCCACCGAGGGGAATATTCACAACAGCACATTTCCAGGCCATCATCATAGCCAAAGCTCTGACCATATCAATAGTTTCATCCTCTGCAAACCTCAATCCACCTTTGGAAGGACCGCGTGCTGTGGAATGTTGAACCCGAAAACCGGTGAATGTTTTCGTAGTTCCATCATCCATTTCTACCGGTATTCTAATTCTTATCTCCCGTTCAGCCTCTCTTAAAAACTCACGAATCGGTTCACTTAAACCACATTTTTCTGCATTAGAATCAAATTGCGATTGAACAATTTCGAAAGGATTCATTTTTTCATCTTTAGACATTTCAAACCTCCAAAATATTAATTAATCTTAATCTTATCATTTTTTCTTTAAACTCTTTCCTGAAGATAGATAAGTAGCTATTGATCTAGCAGCCACTTTTCCGTCACCAACAGCCGATATAACAGTAGCCGCACCTCTTACTATATCCCCACCGGCAAAAATTCCTTCACAGGTTGTCATTCTTGTTTTTTCATCTATCTTAAAATATCCCCATTTGTTTACCTCAACTCCCTGCGCACTCTTGGCAATAATTGGGTTGGCCATGGTTCCAATGGCGTCAATCACCATATCTACTTCCAAAGTAAAATTGGATCCTTCGATAGGAATAGGTCTTCTTCGACCAGATTCATCTGGTTCTCCTAACTCCATTTTAATACATTCCATGCCTGTTACTTTTCCTTCTTTATTCCCCAATACCCGGACAGGTAAAGTTAAAAAATTGAAAACAACTCCCTCTTCCTCGGCATGATGTACTTCTTCTGCCCTAGCCGGAACTTCTTTTCTGGACCGACGATAAATGATATATGATTTTTCAGCACCAAGACGTAAGGCTGTCCGCGCAGAATCCATAGCAACATTACCAGCTCCAATGGTGGCTGCCTTTCTGCCAATTTTTATCGGAGTATCATATTCAGGAAAAAGATAAGCTTTCATTAAATTAGAGCGAGTTAGAAATTCGTTTGCTGAATAAACATCATTCATATTTTCGCCCTGAATGTTCATAAAACGAGGAGCACCTGCTCCATTTGCCAGAAATATTGCATCAAACTCCTTTTTTAAATCTTCTACACTGCCTGTAGCTCCAACAACATAATCAGTTATTACTTGAACTCCAATTTTTTTTATCTCATTGACCTCATATTCAACAATTGTTTTGGGAAGTCTGAATTCGGGAATACCATAGACCAGAACACCTCCAGGTTTATGCAGAGCTTCAAAAAGAGTCACATGGTAACCCATTTTAGCTAGATCAGCTGCACAACTTAAACCCGCCGGACCTGATCCTACCACAGCGACCTTTAAATCTTTTTTTGCAACACTGTCGGTTTTGCCATGAATATGATTTTTTCTAGCCCAATCAGCTACAAATCGTTCTAATCTTCCAATGGCTATAGGTTTACCAGTACTTTTTAAAACACATTCTTTCTGGCATTGCTCTTCCTGTGGGCATACTCTTCCGGTTACTGCCGGGAGGGCATCTGTCTTCAAAATTGTTAAATAGGCACTTTCAAAATCTTCTTCAACGATATACTTAATAAACAGCGGAATATTAATTTCTGCTGGGCAACCTGTCATGCATTTCGGATTCTTACATTGCAAGCATCTTTGAGCCTCTTTAATGGCATCTTCTCTTGTATATCCTAATGGAACTTCCTTAAAATTGGCAATACGTTTGTTAGGAGATTGTTCCCTCATGGGAATTTGTTCTCGTTTCATTCTTTCTTTCACCGGTATCATATCAGCCATTATTTCTCTCCTTACATTAACATTCTTCCTGATTCTTATGGTGATTCCAGGATTCTTTTTCTTCTTTCTTGTAGCGTCCAATCCTATTCATAAATCCATCCCAGTCAACTAACTGTCCATCAAATTCCGGTCCATCAGTACAGACAAACTTGGTTTCTCCTCCTATGGATACTCTGCATGAACCACACATTCCTGTCCCATCAACCATAATTGTATTTAGACTGACAATAGTATCAACGGAATAAGCCTTGGTTAAAGAGGTAGTAACTTTCATCATAATTGGTGGTCCAATTGTCCAAACTTTCTTAATATTATTATCATGGTCAAGTTTCTCTTTTAAGGCATCAGTTACAAAACCTTTTCTTCCATAACTTCCATCATCAGTAGTAATAATTAACTCATCTGATACCTGTCTTAACTCTTTTTCCATAATAATTAACTTTTTAGTTCTGGCTCCTATAATGGTAATAACCTTATTACCTGCTTTTTTTAAGTTACGGGCAATGGGATGAATACAGGCAATTCCCGTCCCTCCTCCAACCAAAACTACAGTTCCAAAATAGTCTATTTCAGATTTTTTGCCCAGTGGACCAATAAATGAATACAAATAGTCCCCTTCTTTAAAGGAAGATAATTCATCAGTTGTCTTACCCACTATTTGAAAAACAATATATATTAATCCTTTTTCCCTGTCATAATCTGCAACAGTCAGTGGTATCCTTTCACCTTCCTCTCTTGTCATTAGGATAATAAACTGGCCAGGTTGTACAGTTCTTGCTATTTCCGGTGCTTTTATCCACATAGCATAAATATCCTGGTAAAGTGTTTCTTTCTTAATAATCTGGTACATTTATTACCTCTTTTTTCTTAATCTTATTTTAATTTACTACATATTTCCATAGTATCACGGGCAATCATTAATTCTTCATTGGTTGGTATAACCATTACTTTAACTTTTGAATTATCAGTACTTATAACTGTTTTGCTGCCTTTTGCATTATTATTTTTATTATCATCAATTTCTATGCCAAAACAAGTCAAGTCAGCACAAACATTTTTTCTTAGTTTAGGCGAATTTTCTCCTATACCTGCTGTAAAGACCAATACATCTAGACCATTCATCACTGCAGTATAAGCTCCAATATATTTTTTTAGTCCATAATGCAAAACATCCAGCGCTCTTTTTGCTTTTTTATCGCCTTTGCTGGCTTTCTCTTCCAAATCACGCTTATCACTTGATATTCCCTCTGATAATCCTATAAATCCGCTCTTTTTATATAAGATATTATTCATTTCTTCGGAATTCAGACCCTCTTTCTTCATTAAAAAAGGAATAACTGCAGGGTCAACATCACCACAGCGAGTTCCCATAATAACTCCTGATATTGTTCCAAAACCAAGACTGGTATCAATAGATTTTCCATTTTTAACAGCAGTCAGACTGGAACCATTTCCAAGATGGCAGGTAATTACTTTTAATTCTTCCAGTTCTTTCCCTAACATTTCAGCTGCTTTTATGGCAACATATTTGTGAGAAGTACCATGGAAACCGTATTTTCTCACCCCATATTTTTCATAATAATGATAAGGCAATCCATAAAGATAGGCTTTCTCGGGAATCGTCTGATGAAAAGCAGTATCGAAAACTCCTACCTGAGGAGTATCCGGTAATAATTCCTGGCATACTTTTATTCCAAGTATATTAGGGGGGTTATGTAGTGGCGCTAATTCGATATATTTATTCAGGGTCTCCATTATATCTTGATTTATTAAAACAGATCCCGAATACTTCTCTCCACCATGAACAACTCGATGACCAACAGCCGATATCTCTGAAATATCCTTGATAACACCATGATTATTATTCAATAAAGCATCTACCACCAATTCAATTCCTCTGCGGTGATCAGGTATATCAATCTCTTTTTTCATAATATCTTTTCCAGTAGGGTAATGAGTAATCAATGACCCACTGATCCCGATCCTCTCTACTAAACCCTTCGCTAATAATGATTCGTCGGTCATATCAAAAAGGCGATATTTTATTGAAGAACTACCACTATTAACTACTAATACCTTCATTATAATTCCATCCCTCCAAATAATTTTTTCTATATTATTTTCAATTTTTCTCCTATTTTAAAACCATGTTCCAGGGCTTTTATATTTAACTCTTTTATCCTTGCAGGCATTCTGGCAGAAAGTGCTTTTTTTATTGCATCCCTGGTAACAATATCAGTTAATTGCACTATGATACCCAAAGATATAATATTAGTCACCAATTGATTACCAATCACTTTGATGGCATCATCTGTAATAGGATGCTGGTATATTTTACCGGTAAAAGACGGCACTTTCAGCACATTAGTTGAATCTGCTAACAGAATTCCATCTTCACTTACATTTTTTATATATTTATCACAAGATTGTTGAGTTAAAGCCAGTAAAATATCGGACTTTATTACTTTTGGATAATCAATTTTTTCTTTGCTAATAATTACTTCTGATCTACTTGCTCCTCCTCTGGCTTCCGGGCCATAGGATTGTGTCTGTACTACTTCAAAACCGTCATAAATACCGGCAGCCTCTGCCAAAATTATGCCAGCTAAAATCAATCCCTGTCCACCAGATCCACTTAAACAAATTTCTTTTCTTTCTTTATTCATTTCCCCCTCCTTCTTGAGCAATGGCACAAACTTCTTTATACTTATCAGTATATTCCGGTATACAAATGTCTAAAAATTCACCCATAGGAATTTTGTCTTTCTTTTCCTCAACAGATAATTTTTCCCATGTTTTTTTTGGTACAGATATACTTTTTATCCACTCCATCATTTTAACAGGAGTCCTTAATTTATTCATCCTGCCATAAGAAATAGGACAATCTGAAATTATTTCAACAACTGAAAAACCTTTTTTACTTAACGCTTTTTTGATAAATCGTGTTCCTTGATTTGGGTTATAAATACTACTTCTTGCCACATATGAAGCACCTGCACTAGCGGCTAAAGCAGATAGATCAAAATTTTGATCAATATTTCCGTATGGTGCAGTAGAACCAAATTTTCCTGTGGGAGTCATTGGAGAATATTGTCCTCCGGTCATCCCGTATATCATATTGTTAATAATTACGGCAGTTATATCTATATTTCGACGTGCTGCGTGAATAAAATGATTACCACCTATAGCTGCACAGTCACCATCACCCATTACCGCTATTACTTTTAATTTGGGATTAGACATTTTAATGCCAGTTGCAAAAGGCAATGCTCTGCCATGCGTTGTATTCATAGTATTAAAGTCAACATATCCGGTAATTCTACTGGAACAGCCAATTCCGGAAACCATTGCAACTTCATCCTTTTCCCAGCCTAAACTATCAATTGCCCGAATCAGGGCACCTAAAACAATACCATTGCCACATCCCGGACACCAGATATGAGGAAACATCTCTTTTCTAATATATTTTTCAATAACATTCTTCATTGACTCATTTCCTCCTCAATTTTTTCAAGGATTTCAATAGGATTTATCAAATCTCCATCAATCCGAGTATAAGATATAACGCGACTCTTACCCTGGGCTGCTCTTTGAACTTCTCTAACCATCTGCCCTAAATTCATTTCCGGCACAACTATCAAGTCTACCTGGCTTGCTAATTGGTTAATTAAATCGTCATCAAAAGGCCATAAGGTTATTAATTTCAGTAGTCCTACTTTAATCCCTTTTTCTCTTGCTAATTTAACTGTTCTTTGTGCTGCCCTAGCAACAGAGCCGTAGGCTACTATTGCTATCTTTGCATCATCCAAAGAATATTCTTCTTTAATAACGATATCTTTTTTATTCAATTCCACCTTATTCGATAGTCTTCTTAAAAATTTATCAATCTCTTCAGCATCGGAAGTAGGGTAACCCTTTTCATTATGAACCAAGCCGGTTACGTGATATCGATAACCGCTACCAAAATCAGCCATAGGGGGCACCATGTCTTCATCCGCCTTAAAAGGCAGAAATTCATCTTTTTTTACATTAGTTTTTTTTCTATCTATAATTTCCAATTGCTCCCTGGAAGGAATATTTACTTTTTCACGCATATGTGCAATAACTTCATCTAATAATAACATAACCGGAGTACGATATTTCTCGCTAAAATTAACAGCTTTTACGGTTATTTCCAGTATTTCATTTACATCAGAGGGTGCAAGTGCAATCATGGGATGATCTCCATGGGTTCCCCAGCGTGCCTGCATCACATCCCCCTGGGAAGGTTTGGTCGGCAATCCGGTACTGGGGCCACCGCGTTGCGCATTCACGATTACACATGGAATTTCACCTATTGCTGCAAAACCAATATTCTCCTGTTTTAAACAAATACCCGGACCCGAACTGGCTGTCATTGCCTTTAATCCGGTTAATGAAGCCCCTATTACTGCTGCCATGCTGGCAATTTCGTCTTCCATCTGCATAAATTTTCCATCAATTTTTGGCAATCTTCTAGCCATTCCTTCAGCTATTTCCGAAGCAGGGGTAATCGGATAGCCGGCAAAGAAACGGATACCTGCCAAAAGAGCCCCTTCAACACAAGCTTCATTGCCCTGCAAAATTTTTACTATCTGCTTTTCATCACTCATCATCAATCCTCCAAACTTCCATCTTTCATATTATAGTTAGCAACTTTTTTTCTGTTCTCAACCCTAATTGCAAAATCAGGACACCGCAGTTCACATAACATACACTGGATACAATCATCAATTTTTTCGGCAACAGGATAACCTTTTTCATTTGCTACAAGAACTTTTTTAGGGCAATAGTTAATGCAGATCCCACACGATTTACACCATTCTTCATTGACAATGATCTTGGTTTCCTCATTCTGGTAGACCTTCATATTGTCTTTTTTTGTTACCATTATCTCACCTCTCTTTTTTTTATATCAAAAATTCTTTTTTTTAAAGTATCAATAGACCCTTTGTCAGGTATATACATGAATTCAATTAATGGAGTTGATTCATTAATTAATTTCTGGACTTCTTTTTTTCTTCCGGGAGATACAATAAGGATATCGCGTTTGCCAATAAATTCTTTTAGTTTTTTGTTATCATGTGTTGTTATATAAGTAATACTTTTATATTTTATTCCGGCATATTTGATTGATTTGAAAACACGTTCAGCAAATTTTTGGGTCAAACAAACTAAACCTATTTTCATTTCCGAAGAAGTAGCACGGGCGATATTTACCATAGTCTCAATTTGAGGGTCAAGTGCAATGGCAATTATATTCTTAGATTCATTTTTAAGAAATTCCTGTACCTCTTGGAAATGAAAAAAGGTTGTTACAACCAAATCCGCTGATTTTGTTTTAGCAATAAAATCCTCTGGATGATGATACATTTCATCAATTAGAATAGGAATTATGTGAATACCGGTACCTAATTCCAATTTTTTTGAAAAATAATATAATTGTTCTTGATTACACTCTACAAAAGCGATACTGACATTATTAAGCAAATGCTTTTTTTCCTGTAAACGTTGATTAACAAGATAAAGAAAGTCTTCAATTTGAATATTTAATTCCAGAGCTTTCTGGATAGCTAAATCAATATGTTTAATAAGAGGATTATTATTTTTTTGTAACAACAATGCTTTTGATTGATAACCGTCTGCAATAATAAAAGTTCCTTTCCCGGAAGTTGAAGAAATTATTTTTTCCCGGGCAAGCTCTTTATAAGCCATACTAACGGTATTCCGGCTAACACCTAGCTTGATTGACAACTCTCTTTCGGTAGGTAATTGGGTATTTTTTTCAAGTTGCCCTTCCATTATTAATTTTTTTAGGTATTCTTCTATTTGAAGGTAAAGAGGTATTCTACTATTCTTGTCAATCTTAATATCCATTATATATTTATATATCCCTTTAAAATAGTATGATTGGACTAATTGACTAATGGATTAACCATTTATAGAATACCATATCTCATTTTTTTGTCAACATTATTTTTACAAATCTAGCTCTTTTGGCTTAATCATTATCTGCATTATAAAAGTAATACCAATAATTCCTATTCCAGCTAGATTAAGTAATAGCTGGGACGGTATAACACAGAATGCGCCTACAAAAAGAAAACTTCTCTCAAGCATAGAAGTCTTCCGAAAGAAATAACCCTGTGTCGCCCCTGCAAGGCCTAGTGACATACCCAACGCCAGCAAGATGCCAAATCCCATTTTCGCAATATTTAAATCCGGCATAAAATTCCAGGCAATAATTTCCGGGTGATAAATAAACATAAAAGGAAGTAAGTAACCGGGCAAAGCGAGCTTGGTTGATTCCAATCCAACCTTAAAAGCCGGAGCCCTGGCAATGGCCGCTCCAGCAAAGACAGCCAGCATTACCGGTGGTGTAATATCAGCTAAAATACCATAGTAGAAAACAAATAAATGGGGAAGAATCAATGGGGAATTTTCGGTCATAAGTTTAATCAACGCCGGTGCAATCAAGGTTGCCATAATTACATAGTTTGCAGTGGTTGGTACGCCCATTCCTAAAACCAGAGAAGATATAGAAGCCAGAAGTAAGGCAATGGGTAAAATCCCTCTGGATAAATTAAAGACAATACCGGTAAACTTCAAGCCCAATCCTGACATTGTCGTGATCCCGACAATAATACCGGCAGCCGCACAAGCTACAGCAACAGTCGTTGCTGCCATTCCAGCATCAGTTATCGCTTCAATTAATTTTTTTGGTGTCATTCGCGTTTTAGCATTGAACATACTTATAATAAGTAAGACGACAACACTGGCAACAACTGACTTTTGTGGGGAATATCCATCTATTAACAAATAAATCAGAATAAATATGGGAGCCAATAGTATCCATCCGATTTTTAACGTTTTAATTAAATTGGGCAATTGTTCTCGAGTAAGCCCTACCAGTCCGATTTTAGCAGCCCTGAAATCAACGGCCATAAAAAGTGCCAGGTAATAGAAAAAAGCTGGCAATATAGCCGCTTTAGCTACCTCAATGTACGGAACCCCCAAAAATTCAGCCATAATAAAGGCAGCTGCTCCCATGATGGGGGGCATGATTTGTCCGCCGGTTGAGGCTACCGGTTCAACAGCACCGGCAAAGACTGGACTATATCCCACATTCTTCATTAAAGGAATTGTAAAACTACCTGTCGTAACAGTATTGGCGGTTGAACTTCCGGATATGGTGCCCATCATTCCGCTTGCTACAACCGCTGCTTTAGCTGGTCCTCCTCTGGTATAACCGGTTAATGCTGTTGCAAAATCAATGAAAAACTTACCAGCACCAGTCTTATTCAAAATAGCCCCAAAGAGAATAAAAAGGTAGACAAAATTGGCTGAAACACCCAACGGAGTCCCAAAAATACCAGCGTCTGTTAGAAATAAATAATAAGCAACACGACTGATTGGGAAAGTACCATGGGAAAACCTTCCAGGCATATAAGGACCAAATACCAATGCATAAAGCAAAAAAAATAGGGCAACAAACATCAAAGGCGGGCCCACTGCTCTCCTGGTAGCCTCTAGTGTAACTAAAATAAGTATAACACCTAGAATAACATCAGCAGTATTGGGGTTACCAGCTCTCCATACTAATTCATGTATATTGGTTAGAACATAAAAACAAAGTATAATGGCCAGACCGATAAAGATAAAATCATACCATTGAATTTTATCCCTTCTTGTGTGCTCTGATCGAGCAAATAAGGAAAAAGTCATTATTAAAATAAACATGAAATGAATAGAACGTTGAATCAAACTAAAGTATGCACCGAACCAGCCGGTATACATATGAAAAATAAACAAGCCGACGGATGCTATTAAAATTGGTATAAACCAGTGTCCCCGTAAATCTCTCTTTGCCTTTAATTCAATTTCTTCAGGATTTTTAACATTTGTAGTATTGTCAGCAGGATCTTCTTCCGGTAATGATTCTTTCTTATTAATATTTTCATCTATAGTTCTTTTATTCACTCTTTTTACGACCTCCTTTGTCCGTGACAATTATATCAATTGGTTCACCACTATCAGCAAGATTATTTAATAAATATTCTTGATTTTTAACCTTTAATATTTGTTCAACTGTATAGGCGATTCTTAACGGTAGTTTTTTTATTTTTTGTTGTATTTTTATAACAACCATTTCTCCGTCAAAATAAATCTCTTTTGAGGGATGGCATTCCTGGCCTACTCCATACCAGGGATACCTTTCTTCCAATAAATAAAAATAACCCTCTTCCCCTATTTGAAATAGATCAATTATGGGATTTAAATCTCTGGAATTGGTATATTCCAGGTAAAAATTGTCTTTAGGATAAACCTGAATGGACAACAAGGTTTCCTGGTTATCTCGATGAATAACTTCAAGAAAATATTTCACTTCCGAAGAACAGGCACTAATTCCTATACCTGCTAATAAAAACAAAAAAATAAACAGAAAAGTAAGAGACAGGGAAATTATATAAATTTCCCTGTCTCTTACTACAGACTTTATTATTGGCAAGATTCTCCTAACCCCACTTCTGTAAAGTATTTAATTGCTCCTTGATGTAATGGGATAGCGGTCTTGACTCCATTTTCTGGCACCAACTGTTTGGCAGAAGGATGTACATTATACAATTCTTCTGCATTTTCAAATAAGGTTTTTGTTAAAAGATACGCTATCTCTTCATCAATTTCGGAATTAATTACCACATCGTTACCAACTTGAACAGTCGGTACATCTTCATCTTGTCCCTTATACGTTCCGGCAGGAATTACTCCGCTTTTGTAATATCCATATTCCTCTGTCAATTTTTCAATAATATCTTCGTCAACCGGTACAAAATAGACATCCCTTACTGCAGTAACCTCCTGAACTGCGGAACCCGGGAAAGAAAAATTCCAGAAAAGGGCATCAATATTTCTATCCTTCATTGCTTGGGCAGCCTCCGGCTGCGAATAATAACTCACTCGCATGTCATCATAAGACAAACCTGCTGCTTCTATAATCAATCTGGCCATGGTTTCACATCCACTCCCGGGAGCATCAACTGAAACTTTTTTCCCTTCTAAATCCCGGACAGATTTGATATCAGGATCGATACTTATAAAATGTTGTGGGGCAGGATACATGGAAAATAGCCCCTTAATAGGTTGCTTATCATCTTCAAATTGCACCTGACCATGATAGGCTTTATAAGCAACATCACCCATCGCCATTCCAATCTGAACTTGATTTCTTCCAACCAAACGACAGTTTTCTACCGAAGCTGCAGTTGATTCAGCCGTGGCTTCAATACCTTCATCTTCCAATAATTTAGTCCACAAGTCAGCCATGGCACCTCCCAGGGGATAATAAGTTCCTCCCGGACTACCTGTACCAAAAGTTATATAAGTTTGTGCTAAACCAAATCCAGAAAATACAGATACTATCAATACAACTGTAATAAAAATACCTATTAATTTTCTCATATTTTTCCTCCTTAAATTATTTCTTTTTTTTCATAAAATAAGCTTTTTACTATTTTATTTTTTATATCACCTCCACTGCTTTTTTTCGGGGACGTCCAATATTATCTTCTTATATGCTATATTTATAGAATATCAATAATAATACCAAATTGAATTATATTCCTCGATATCCTCTCCCCGATCCTTCAGTTCCTTTAGATAATCACTGATAATGATATCACGATAGACATATGGTTCTACCGGGGCAATGCCCTTTTCCCAGGGATGCCACAGATAGACCCTCTGGCCTTCCGGGGTAAAGGCAATTAATTCCCGGTCCTGCCAGGCTCGGACATGGTTCTTGCCTAAACGTGGTACATTAAATACCGGCTCATCGGTGCGGAAGATACCGGGCAAAAGACGAGCTTCTTCTTTGCGCTCTTGCCAGAGACGGGCTACCGGAACCAGATAATCCTTGTGTTCCGCCTTCCCTTTGGGGTAAAAGGTATAATATGGATCCACTCCTGCCTTTTTCATGGCAATACGGGTAGAGCAATTCTGAAAACGACGGCTGGTCTCCAAGGTGTAGACTAATTGATTGTAAACATAGATACCCTTGTTTCTTATCTTACGTACTGCTTCGGTTAAATCAGGGGTAACCTCGGCAGCACTTTCAATATGGGTTACCAGGGCAACATTGCGCTTTCCTGGTTGGACATAACTTGCCAGAAGATCAGCCAGCCTGTTAGTTATGCGGTAAGGTACGGTGACAAAAACACGGCTCCCCCAGCGAATATTGATAATCTGTTTTAGGGAACAGAGACGATCCATGATATATTTGACCAACTCATCATCTAAGGCCAGTGGATCTCCGCCAGTCACCAGTACATCACGCATGGATGGATGGTCTGAGAACCAGGAAAGTGCCTGGTCAATCTTTTCTTTGGTTGGCATGCCCTCCGGTAACATGGGACCGGTAATTTCCCAGTTGCGCTGACAGTAAACACAGATCTGGGGACAGGTATCATAAGCCTTTAGTATTGATATCATAGGATAACGTCTGGTAATTAGCTCCTCTGGGGAGGTATCATGCTCACCCATAAAGTCAAAGTAGTATTTTCGTTCCTGTCGATGTTCCCACATTAAATTAACATAATGTAGTGGTGGAATTACCTGGGAACGAACCTGATAATCGTATTTCCGGTCAGCACGGGAAAAATCAAACAGGGAAAGGTAATAAGGTGTAATACCAAAAGGAATACCATGCTGCAGGGAAAGCTCAATAGCCTTAATATCCTCATCTGTCAAGGGAATCAGTTCTTTCAAGGCCTTGAGATCCTGTTCATCTTTGAAGATGTGCTTGACATGCCACTGGTAATCATACCAGTCATCTTCACTCGCTGAGAAGTATTCTCTGATTTTTCGGACATTTTCTTTACGCTGAGCTATAAGGGATTCATCCAGTCCGGATGGATAACGATCCAGGAATTCATTTACCTTGTTATAGAGATGATCCAGGTAAACTGAACGGGCCTGACCGGCTTCCCTTCCTTTTATTTTCTGGAAATCAATCATTTTGATTCCGTCTTTTTCCAAAATAGGACCAAGCCAGCCACGTGCTACATCAGCCTTGCCAGCCATAGCCAATAACAAATGTCTTATTTCCTGAAGAAAGCCTTCCGATATTCCGGATTCGGTTTCATCATTTGCCAGTTCCCATAGATACTGGAGTGTACTAAACCCGGCAATTTTTTCATTACGAAGAGAAATAAGATTTGTAAATATCTTGATTGCCTCTAAAGCGATACTATAATCCAGCTTATGAAGTGGTTTTTCTCCTTCCCGATAGGCCCACTCCAGATCTTTGCAAAAGTTAAAAAGTCGAGTTCTTGCTACATTGATATCACTACTATCAGTCAAGATTTCTAATACTTCGGGCATCACAGAGAATAATTGGCTTTTCTGTTCATCTTTTATTTGCATTTTAAGACTCCTTTTTAAAATTATTTTATCTATAATATAAACTAATAAAAAATATTATGCGTATCCCACATTTCTTCTAATTCAGACAATTTTTTAATAGTTTGTTTGCCTTTTTTAATGCTTACAGCAGTAACAATGGCATTGATAATACTTAATGGAGCGGTGAATGAATTGATAAATGAATTCAAGTCACTCCGTGCAATTAAGGAAACATCTGCCTTTTGTGAAATAGGAGAAACAATACTATCTGTAATTGTAGCGGTTTTTGCTCCTTTCTTATTGGCTATTTCTACTATTTCAACAGTTCTACGTGTATATCGGGGGAAACTAATGGCAATTAATAAATCTTTTTCATTAATACCGGCAATTTGTTCAAATAAATCTTCCATTCCATAGGTAATACTCTTAGTATTCCTTAGAAATAAGCTTAAAGCCTGGTTAAAAAACAATGCCATTGAGGCAGCTGTCCGTAATCCGACAATATAAATTACTTCTGCATTTACAATATAGTTAATCAATTTTTCAAAAGATTCTGGAGAGACCTCATTGATTGTTTTTTCTAAATTATCTAAATCTGATTGCAGGACTTGATATAATACATTTTTCCCTTTGTAAACATTATTAATTGACTTCTTTAATTGATTAACAGTCGTTAACTGCATTTTAACAATATTTTGAAGCACTTTTTGTAGTCCGGGGTATCCATCATAGCCTAATATAGCTGCAAATCTAACAATAGTTGATTCGCTCACACCAACTTCTTTACCAAGTCTAGCAGCAGTTAAAAAAGCTGCTCTATCGTAATTATTAAGTAAATAATGGGCAGTCTTTTTTTGACTTGCGCTTAATTTGTGAAAATTTTTTTGAATATTTTTTTGAAATGATAGATTGTTTTTAATCATAAGGTACAGAATAGCTCACTAAAGACATATGGTATATTATGCAATTAATCTTGCAATGATAATAATATGTTGAAATTTTTCCTGCTTTTATTATATAATAAAAAAATAAAATTACCAGAAGAAAATATATTTTCTGGTAATTTTATTTAAATATAAAAAAGATTAAGATAAGCTAGATGACAATTTTTGCACCTGAAGTCCAAAGTTGGAAGTTATATTGCTTAAATATTATAGCTAAAGGTTAAATAAAAATCGAATGAAAAAGAGCTAAAAAGTGGTCAAAATTAAACCTCTTTTAGGGGTTCTTAAAGCCACACGCTATGCAGGTGCGATATTTTACTTCTACTATCAATCATACGTTAATTGTTTTGGATTTCTCTATATTTATATTTTTTTTTAATACTATCTCGACAGCATTGTCCTTTTTACCTCTGGCTAATCCAAGAAGATCTTCAATTTCATGGTTTAAGTTGCTTTTTACTTTTTCTTCCTGAATCATCGCTAAATTTATTTTAACATTTAGTATTGCACTATCAAAAGCAGCTTCAGCAAGTATGGCCCCTACCCCGGCATCACTGATTACATTCTTATTTCCCTTATTTGCAACTTCCTGGCAGATGTTCAGAACTTCTAAACTTTTTCTGGCCACTTCCAATGGCACATTGGCTGCTTCTATTAAGGCTATCTGCATTTTTTTTCTTCGGTCTTCTTTTTGCTCTTCCGTTTCCTTAGGCAATTTCATAATTGCCATGAACTGGTTAAACGCTTCAATATCTCTTTCCATTAGTTCCTCAAAATCAGCTCTTAATATCTCGCTTCTCTTTAATAATCTTTTAATATCATCTTCAACATGGATGTATTTTCTCTTTCCAATTGTTAGATTTCCGACCATAGATAATAATGCAGCGCCCATTGAACCAGTTAATGCTGCAACACTGCCTCCTCCCGGTGTCGGAGACTTGGAAGCTAATGTATCCAAAAAATTTTTTATCTTTTGATCTTTCAGCATAAATGTTTATCCCCCTATATATATTATATTCCAGAAGACTTACTAAAACACCTCAGATAAGCATCAACAAAAATCTGTATTTCTCCATCCATCACAGCCTGCACATTGCTGCTTTCGGCTTTTGTTCTATGATCTTTAACCATCTGGTATGGTTGAAATACATAGGAACGTATTTGATTGCCCCAGGCAATTTCTTTCTTTTCACCGCTTATCTTCTCCATATCCTCTTCTTTTTTCTTCTGATAATGTTCAAATAATTTTGCTTTCAATACTTTCATCGCAGTCAATCGGTTGCTATGCTGAGATCGTTCGTTCTGACATTGAACTACAATATTAGTGGGAAGATGTGTTATTCTGACAGCTGAATCAGTTGTGTTTACATGCTGTCCTCCCGCACCAGTGGAACGATAAGTATCTATGCGCAAATCTGATTCATCAATATCAATCTCTATTTCATCTTCAATTTCCGGTATAACATCTACGGAAGAAAAGGAAGTGTGCCTTCTTTTATTAGCATCAAATGGTGAAATACGAACTAAACGGTGTATCCCTTTTTCGGATTTCAATAATCCGAATCCATTTTTACCGCTTACAGTAAAAGTAACACTTTTAATTCCTGCCTCATCACCTGGTAAAAGATCAATGATTTCCGATTTAAAAGAATTTTTTTCCACCCACCTAAGATACATTCTTAAAAGCATTTCTGCCCAATCCTGTGACTCAGTACCACCGGCACCGGGATGAATGGATATAATAGCATTATTCTTATCATATTCACCAATGAAAAGCATGCTCCTTTCATGGCTATTTATTTCTCTTTCCAATACTTCAATTTTTTCTAATATCTCTTTCCAGATCTCCGGGTTATCTTCCTGAGAATTCAGTTCATAAAGAACTTCTAACTCCTCAATTTTATCATTCAATACTTGAAAATCACCCACCATATTTTGTAAATCTTTTAGTTCTTTGGACACCTGGTTGGCTTTCAGCTGATCTTCCCAGAAAGAATTGGAGCTCATTATACTGGAGATTTCTTTAATTCTTTCTTCTTTCTGCTCTAATTCAAAGATGTCTCCTGAGTTCTTCTATTTTTCTTTTTAACTGGTTTATTCTGGCATTCAGCTCAACACTGGAAATATCCATATATAAAACTCCTCACTAATTTATTATTTGTTCTTACCGCAACAATGTTTATATTTTTTTCCACTTCCACATGGACATGGGTCATTTCTCCCTATTTTCTTTTTCTTGCTCTTCTTATTAAGGGTCTTCCCCGACTTATCCTGTAATGTACTTTTACCATGAGATTCTTCTTCAGGGATAGCAATTTTTTCTCTATCATCAACGATTTCTGGTCTTTGCTTAATTTTTACTCGATAGATAAATTTGATACTATCCTCTTTTATGTTTTCAACCATATTATGAAACATATTATGGGCTTCAAAATGATACTCTGTAAGTGGGTCTTTTTGTCCATAAGCTCTCAATCCTATTCCTTGTTTTAAATCATCCAGTCTTTTTAGATGATCTTTCCATTCGCGATCAACAATACGGAGTAAGATCATTTTTTCTATTTGCCTCATTAAAGAAGAGGTAACTTCTGCTTCTTTATTTGAATATCCTTCTCTGACCTTTTTAAATAAATCATCCTGCAACTGTTCTACGGTTAAATTTGATATATCTGCCGGAAATTCTAAAGAAATACCAAATGTATCATAGAAATTATCTTTTAAAGCTGTTAAATTCCATTCTTCGGGATATGTTTCTTTGTTTGTATATCTTTGAATCATGCTATCAATAGTATCTTCAAGCATATCCATAATAATATTTTTAACATCATCACTCAGTAGAACAGTTTTCCTCTGATCATAGATTATTTTTCGCTGATATTCCATTTCATTGTCAAACTCTAACAACTGTTTCCTGATTTCAAAATTTCTTGATTCAACTCTCTTTTGGGCTCCTTCTATTGAACGGGTAATAAAAGGATGTTCAATAGGGGTCCCTTCTTCTACACCTAATTTTTCCATAAAACCGGAAATACGGTCTGATCCAAATAGACGCATCAGATCGTCTTGTAAGGAAAGAAAAAAGCGTGAAGAACCCGGATCACCCTGGCGACCGGATCTCCCTCTCAATTGGTTGTCTATCCGTCTACTCTCATGCCTCTCTGTCCCTATAACATGTAAGCCACCTAGTTCTGCTACTCTCTCTCCTAAAACAATATCGGTTCCTCGTCCGGCCATATTGGTTGAGATGGTTACTTTTCCTTTCTGACCGGCATCAGCAACGATTTCAGCTTCTTTCTCATGATTTTTGGCATTTAATATACTATGTTCAATTTTCTGCTGCTTAAGTAGTTTGCTGATTCTTTCAGATTTGTCAATCGAGACTGTTCCAACCAAAACAGGTCGTTTTTTTTGATTTAATTCTTTTATTTCCTGAACAACCGAATCAAACTTCTCTTTTTCAGTCCGGTAGATAATATCTGGATAACTATGTCTGATTAATGTTTTATTTGGAGGTATAACTACTACCGGCAAGTTATAAATTTCAATAAATTCATCTTCTTCTGTTTTCGCAGTTCCGGTCATTCCGGCAAGTTTATTATATAACCGAAAAAAATTCTGGAAAGTAATAGTAGCCAGAGTCTGACTTTCTCGAGCAATTGCTACATTCTCTTTTGCTTCAATAGCCTGATGTAGCCCATCACTGTATCTTCTGCCAAACATCAAACGACCAGTGAATTCATCTACGATAATAACCTCTCCATCTTTAACCACATAATCTACATCTCTTTTAAACAGTTTATGCGCTCGGAGGGCTTGAATAATATGGTGCTGAAAATTCATATTATTTTGGGCATATAAATTATCAACACCAAGTAATTTTTCCATTTTGGTTACACCCTTTTCAGTTAGAAATACAGCCTTTTCTTTCTCATTAATCTTATAATCTGTTTCTTCCTTTAAATGATATACCAATTTATCAATTTGGAAATATTTTTTGGTAGATTCCTCGGTAGGCCCAGAAATAATGAGCGGCGTTCGGGCTTCATCGACCAAAATACTATCTACCTCATCAATAATGGCAAAGTCATGTTTGCTTTGGACAATATCGTCAGCACTGATACTCATATTATCCCTCAGATAATCAAAGCCAAATTCATTATTAGTTCCATAAACAACATCCGACCGATAAGCCTCTTTTCTTTGTTCAGTATTCATATCATGCTGAACAAGTCCAACTTTCAATCCCAAAAATTCATAGACAGGCCCCATCCAAAAGCGGTCACGCTTTGCCAGATAATCATTCACAGTAACAATATGAACACTTTTACCCTGCAGTGCGTTCAGATAAGCAGGTAGAGTAGCAACCAGGGTTTTACCTTCTCCAGTAGCCATCTCTGCTATTTTACCCTGGTAAAGAACAATCCCTCCGATAAGCTGAACATCAAAATGACGCATTTTTACTGTTCTCTTGGCAACTTCGCGAACTACGGCAAATGCTTCCGGCAATATTTCATCTGCTGTAATTCCTTTTTTTATCTTTTCCCGAAGAAGTTCAGTCTTTTTCTTTAAGTCGGCGTCACCCAAATTTGAAATTTCTTCTTCCAGCTCATTTATTTTTTCTACAAGCGGTTTTATTTTATTTAATTCCCGGGTATTTGGGTCACCGAATATTTTTTTGGCAATATTAATCATTTCTAAAACATCCCTTTCTCAACCACATCTACTATCTCAATATTTTAATAGCCTATATTGCTATAACAACCCGTCCTCTTCCATCATTGTCTTTTGAATAAGTATAACCAAGCCAATAAAAATCATAATATCTCCCACACTTAAAATAGAAGTTTCGGGAATTGGTTTGGGTAATGGAATAACATCACCCAAAAAAGCAAATAATGTTTTACTATCCTTTAGCGAATAAATCATGTTTTTCCCCTGCATAGATAAAGTTGTAGCATTCATATATTGAGCTATCTGCTTAGTTATTAATACTGGCATTTTACCACCATTAACTATAATTACAAATGAATTCAATAAAACGCCTAAAGTAACATATTTAAAGCCGGGCAAGCTCATATTTTTGAAAGATGCAAATATTAATAAAAAATAAGAAACAATTAATATAATTGCACTATATTCCAGAAAAAGCGATAAATCCATCATTTCAAAAACCCATAACAATCCTCTTAATAAAAGGGCAGCTACAAATATGTGAACACCGTCTATAGAAACATGGGATAATCTTTCCAGTTCACCGCCTCTTAATAAACCAATTATAATGGCAAAAATAATAATTATTAAATATAACATAACATCAATTGACCCCCTCTTCTCTTATCAGAGAAATAAATACTTTTACCATATTTGGGTCAAACTGTTTGCCGGTTTCATTTTCCAGTTCAGCTAATATTTCCTGTGCTGACAATTTCTTCCGATAAGGACGATCTGAATTCATGGCATCATACGAATCAACAATAGCTAATAATCGTGCAAATTTAGGAATATCTTCTCCTTTTAAACCGTCAGGATACCCCTTTCCGTCATAACGTTCATGATGATACAGCACTGTATCTGAACATTTCTCTAAAAATTCAATGGATTCAATAATACCTGCACCAATAACGGGATGCTTTTTTACTTTTTCATATTCCTCATCGGTCAATCGACCTTTTTTGCCCAATATGCGGTCTTCAATGCCAATTTTACCAATATCATGCAAGATAGCGGCATACTCGATATACTCGATCTCCGTATCAATAAAATCTAATTTCCTGGCTAATTTTACAGCCAATGAGGAAACCCTCTCTGAGTGACCGTGAGTATAGGGGTCTTTTGCATCGATTGCTGCTGCCAATGTTCTAATAGTATCTAAATACATTTTACGCATTTTAGTATATAATTCAAATGAGCGTCTGGCTAATAAAAGAGGAAAGAAAAATAGCAGGATTCCTACTATACCAATTTCAACGTAAATGATTGCCATGATAAATCCGATCGGTGCTTCTGCTAAGTAACTTGGAAGAGTTTCCTTAATATTAATAATATAAACTCTAGTAATTTTTATATTTTTTTCTATTAATATATAATGCTAAATAAATTGATAAGACAATAAAAATTTTTGTGCTGAACAATAAATTTTATAAAATTTTGTTCTCCTATCATCCACCAGCATATTGGTAAACCAGTCCTGCCAGTCAATGCAGAGAATATTGGGAAGCATTAAATGTTGTTTACACACACATACCAAATCTCATTTTTCCTAAATACTTCCCATATAATACTAGATATTGCAACTAACATTGCCAATGCCGGACCATAGACTAAAATTACCACTAAATCAATCGGAAAAGCAATGGTAATTTCTCCTCCCTCCGGAAGAGAAACTGGGATAAACTCCGCCATTGCTGAAATGATAATAAAAAATAATAGTGGGAGCCATATCTCCGATAAATCAGGAATTGTCGGTATCAAAAAAATAAAAAGAATAATTGCTAAGAATACAGTTAAAAAAATATATATCTTTAACTTGTTGTTCAAAGTTTCTCCCCTTAATATACAGCAAAAAAATAATAGGCCGGCAATACTTAGTTATTTACCATTTATATCTTGCGCCACCGGCCAGCAGCAAGGCCATGGCACTAATTAAAAAGCTTATTACTTTTGCTTTATTAATTTTCATAGTGCACCTCCACGGTTTTTCTTTATTCCGAAGAATAAGCAAAAAACCGCTTCGCTTCGCTCATTAAAAAACTTTTCTTGCTACTGTTTATTTCCTTTTAAATGGTTTTTATCTAAGAATCACCGACCTATCTTCATATCTGATATTCAATTTTTTATTTAAACAGAATTCTTCGATTCACTGCTTTAAGTATGGAGTGGACTACTGTTTTATTTGGGTCATCTGCGGGCAAAGCAGCACCAACCAAATTCTCCTTTCCCTGTGAAGTGATTAAATTGATAGATATTAATACAATTTCTTTGCCATCCATCCGTAATTTTCTAATCTCATCAACCTGAAAAAATATTTTTCCATTTAAAAAAGAGGTAATTGCATCCAGGGTTGCCCGGGCAATAATGTATTCCCTGTTCTTATTCCAATTGGCACAATCAATCTTGCCCTCAAAGAGTTTCTCTTTATTCTCCAGTTTGACAACAACTTGTAAGTGCTCATCAGTAGAAGAAACTGTGATATCCGAGAACTTTAGCCGGTTTGAATAATCTTTTTCATCCCTAACCTGGGCAATGCTTATTTTACGGTAATCAATTTCAATATTATATTGGGCAATTAATAATGACTCAATATCCCGACTTATTTTCTTGGGATTACAGTAATCTTTGGTAATAATATGAATTTCCCTTATTTCCTGGTTTTCTGCTAATACAATTTTGCAAAATAATACACCGTTTAATTTATTAATAGACTTCTCAATTTCTTCCATCTTAGAAGCAAAGCGAGGTGAAATAATAAAATTTCGAAAATCCTTTACTGGAATGTTATTCATAGAACCCCTCTTTCTTTTTTTAAATTTCGGGCTCTATTAACCCAAAATTACCATCTTTTCTTTTATATATCACATTAATTTGATCTGTTGCTTCATTATTAAAAACATAGAAGCTATGACCTAACAGCTCCATTTGCAAGCAAGCTTCTTCAGGAGACATTGGTTTTATAACAAATTTCTTTGTTTTAACAATTCTAACATCTTCATAATCCTGGGCATCTATTTCATTTTCCCTGTTTTCGACAAGACTCGCTTCTTTCATCCTATTTTGTTCACCAAAAGATTTACTGTAAAGCTTTTCTTTGTATTTAATAATTTGCCTTTCCAGTTTTTCAACAACTCTATCAATCGAGGTATAGATACTGTCGCTTTCTTCCTCTGCTCTAATTATTGCCCTTTTTGCCTGAAGGGTTACTTCAAATATTTGTCTATTCTTTTCTGCACTTACGGTAGCCGTTGCATCCATAATCTGGTCAAAATATTTGTCTAATTTTTCCATCTTCTTTCTGATATAGCCTTCTACGGAATCTGTTACATCGATCCGCTTGCCTTTTATGATTAATTTCATTTCTGAACACCTCCTATGGCTAATTCATTATAGTCAGGGAAAATAACCCTGAAACCCTTCTTTAATTAAATAACATTACCTTATTTATGTCTTTACTTTTCATACTTATTATAACCTACAAAGCCCTATCTAAAACTATATTTATTATAATATATATAATAACACTGTTAGGTGTAATTTTTCCAATATATTCTTCAATAAATTCCCTCCTTAGACTGACCTGGTCTTTTCCCCCACACTCGCCTGCTGAGAGGTTCGCTATCTTTTCACTAATACTCTTCTCTTATCATATAAAAATGATAAGGCAGGACTAACTCCAAAACCGCACTATGCTCAGCAACTAATAATCGTTACCTTACGTGGATCGTTTCGCCTGCGGCTGGCATCGACTTTCAACCACAGCTCTAAGGAGGGAACCCTTATATCCCTCTTGCCAATGTTAAGACAAATATTTTTTTAATTCCGGTTTTTCTCAATTCCTTACAGCAGGCTTCCACGGTTGCCCCTGTAGTAAAGATATCATCAATTAAAAGAATATTATAGATATCCTTTTTAAAGGACGAATTAATAGAAAAAACATTTTTTACATTATTTTTCCTCTCAATTTTTGATAAACCTACTTGTGAAACATTTTCTTTATTCTTAATTAATAAATCATTGCTAAAAGAAAGAGAAAAATAATTAGCAACATATTCAGCCAACAAACTGCTTTGATTAAAGCCTCTCCTCAAAAAATCTCCTTTAAATAAAGGAACAGGAATTATTAAATCAATTTCTTGTATATCATAAAAATTATCGGCCTTTAAATAATCAATCATTAAATCTCCTAATGGTTGAATTAATTTTACCTGTTTTTTGTATTTAAGTAAATGAATACATTTCCTCATTACACCCTGATAGTAAGCAACTGACCGGTTAAAATAATGCTTTTCTTTGCTATTACAATCACTGCACATAGCTTTTTCTTCAAAATAGACCATAGGTGACAGGGGTTTCCCGCATTGATAACAATAAGGAGAAGAAATAAGTTTGATTTGTTTCATACAATCATCACAAATGGAATATCCTTTAGATTCTCTAATTGATTTACCACAATTCTCACAACTGAGAGGATAAATAAGATTAAGAAAACCTTCTTTTAGGTAATCCCAGGCGCTATTTTTGTTAACCATGTTTAAACCTTTAAAAAAACTTTGTCAGAATGAGATGCAAATTAAGTTCCCTCTTGCCAACTTGCCAGGTATTTTTTTTGTTCAGGCGTAAGTTTGTCAATATTAATTCCCATACTTTGAAGCTTAAGAAAAGCAATCCTTTCATCAATGTCCTGAGGTACTGCATAAACCTTTTTTGAAAGAGAGTTGCTTTCTTTTAGTAGGTATTCTATGGATAATGCTTGATTTGCGAAGCTCATATCCATAACACTGGCAGGATGACCTTCTGCGGCAGACAAATTTAATAATCGCCCTTCAGCAAGTAAGTAAATTCTCCTTTTATTTTTCAGGTTATATAAAACAACATTGTCTCTAACTTCTTCCTTGTTTATGGCTAATTTTTCCAAAGAAGGGATATCAATTTCTACATTAAAATGTCCTGCGTTGGCCAAAATAGCACCATTCTTCATTAACAAGATATCCTCCCTGTCAATAACATTTTTGTTCCCGGTTAAAGTAATAAATAGATCCCCAACTTTGGCGGCTTCCCGAATAGGACTCACCTGGAAACCATCCATCACTGCTTCCAATGCCTTTAGGGGATTAATTTCGGTAATAATAACACGGGCTCCCATTCCTTTAGCTCGACTCGCCACTCCTCTAGCACACCATCCATACCCACAAACGACAACAATTTTACCAGCTAATAAGATATTAGTAGCCCTAAATAGACCATCTATTGTACTCTGTCCAGTACCATATCTATTATCAAAAAGATGTTTCGTTAAAGCATCGTTAATGGCAATAATTGGGTACTGTAAAGCACCCTCTTTTTGCATACTTCTCAAGCGAATAACACCCGTTGTCGTCTCTTCTGTTCCGCCAACAATATTATCTATTAAATTCTCCCGAGTAGAGTGAATAGTTGAAACCAAATCCGCACCATCATCCATAGTTATATTAGGTTTTATATCTAATGTTCTTGAAATATGCTGATAATAATCTTTTTTATCTACTCCTCTAATAGCAAATACGGGTATTTCAAAATTCCTTACCAGTGATGCAGCTACATCATCCTGAGTACTCAACGGATTTGAAGCACACAGGGCAATCTCAGCGCCACCAAATTTTAGTGCAATCATGAGACTAGCAGTCTCGGTAGTTACATGAAGGCAAGCAGCAATTTTTATTTGCTTAAATGGCTTTTCTTGTTCAAAACGTTTTTGGATTTCTTCCAGTACCGGCATTTGATTTTGTGCCCATTTTATTCTCTTTATTCCCTTTTCGGCCAAATTAATGTCTTTAACATCATATAGCATAATCATCCTCCTACTATTAAGTCTTGCTTAATTTCTTATTATTGAAGCCATGGATTATTGTGGATTTCCCTCTGAAGTGTAGAGCCTGGTCCATGGCCAGGCAATATCTCACAAGTAGTATCAAGAATCATTAGTTTGTCTTTTATAGAGTGCTGTATTTCTGAGAGTGACCCGCCTGGTAAATCAGTCCTGCCAATTCCATTGGCAAATAAGGTATCACCAGTAAAAATCTTTCTATCTATCTTTAATGAAACACTACCGGGTGAATGACCGGGAGTATGGATAACCAAAATATCTAAAGAGCCTATCCTGATATTCTTGCCTTCTTCTAAATAATTATCAGCAGGAGGTGATTTGATGGGCATACCAGTATAAAAAGATAGATTTTTTTGGGGATCAGTTAACATAGCTTCATCTAATCGATGTATATATATTTTTGCCGAGGTCCTAGTCTTTAACATTTTATTTCCAGCAATATGATCTGCGTGTCCATGAGTATTAATAATATATCTCAGGGAAAAACCATCCTTTTCCAGTTGAGTTAAAATTATATCATTTTCTTCTGCGGGGTCAATAACTGCTGCTTCTCTAGTCTTATTGCATCCCAACAGGTAGCAATTCGTTGCTAATTGACCTAAAACTATTTTCTTTAAATAGATAGAACCAGATTGATTCATAATATACTAAACTCCTTTATCTTTTAATTATTTTGCAATTCATCACTATCTAAAATAAAGGTAACAGGACCATCATTAATAATCTCTACTTGCATAAATGCCTGAAACTGTCCCGTCTGAACTAAAATGTTTTCATTTTTAAGATATTGAACAAAATATTGATAAAGAGAAACAGCTTTTTCCGGTAAAGCTGCTTCTATAAAGCTAGGTCTTCTTCCTTTTTTGCAGTTCCCGTAGAGTGTAAATTGCGATACTACAATTATCTGTCCATTGATATCCAACAGAGAAAGATTCATCTTATTATCTCTATCAGCAAATATTCTTAAATTAACTGCTTTTTTTGCCAATAATTCAGCTTCTTTGATAGTATCAGCCTTTTTAATTCCCAATAAAACAAGCATACCTTGATTAATTTGAGATATTTTACGATTGTCAACTTCAACTGAAGCTTTGCTAACTCTCTGAATAACTGCTCTCATTTTATTTCCTTTCTCTCTATTCTCCTTCTATTCTTTTTACCTCTTTAATGGCTCTCAAACTTTTTAAACGAGTAATAATTTCTTTCAAATGATCAAGATTGCTGACTTCTATTGTTAAACTAAGAAAAGCAATACCATTTTTATTCGCTGCACCATTAATATTTTTAATTGATGCCTTATAATTTGAAAGCACCATTGATACATCTGAAACTAAATTTTTTCGATCAGCAGAAATAATCTTAATTCTTACTGGAAAATAATCATTTTCTGTTTTATGCCACTCAGCATTAATTAAACGGCCTTCTTCTCCTGAAACATTTTTAAGGTTAGAACAATCTACCCGATGTATTGTAACACCTCTTCCCCTGGTAATATAGCCGATTATTTCGTCCCCGGGGACAGGATGACAACATTGAGCGAACCTAATCAGGATATTGTCTACACCATCAATCTTAACTCCCTTATCGATCTTTTTTTCTGTTTCCGGCTCTTCCTTAATCTTTATTTCCTGCTTCTTCTCTTGAGGTAAAATCTTATTGATCAAATGACTGGGATTTAATTTTTTATAACCAATTGCTTCAAGCAAAGCATCGAGATCGGTGTAACCCATTGGTTGTGAAATATCCCCAAATTTTTCCTCCAGCTCAGAATTCCATGATATTTTGTATTTTTCTAATTCACGCAAAAGCAATCCTCTGCCTCTTTCAATATTTTCATTACGTAATTCCCTCTTGAACCATGCTTTTATACGTGTTTTTGCCCCTGAACTCTTGACAAATTTCAACCAATCTCTAGTTGGTCCATTCGATGTTTTGGAAGTTAGTATCTCAACAATATCTCCGCTTTTTAACTTACGATCAAGTGGAACAATTTTGTTGTTTACTTTAGCTCCTACACATCTATGGCCTATTTCCGTGTGAATAGCATAAGCAAAGTCCACAGGGCAGGAACCTAAAGGCAGTACTTTTACATCTCCCTTTGGTGTAAAAGTATAAACCTCATATTGCAATAAATCTATCTTCAGGTTTTCCATAAATTCCATTGGGTCTTTTAATTCTTTTTGCCATTCCAGGATCTGTCTTAACCAGGTTAATCTCTCTTCAAATTTCTTGTCTTTTAAGCTGTCTCCTTTTTCTTTGTATTTCCAATGGGCAGCAATTCCATACTCAGATGTCCTATGCATTTCTTCAGTCCTTATTTGGACCTCCAGAGGTTCTCCTTCAGAACTTATAACAGTAGTATGCAAAGATTGATACATATTTGATTTGGGCATAGCAATATAATCTTTAAATCTTCCTGGCATTGGTTTCCATATGGAATGAAGAAGACCTAAAGCAGCATAACAATCTTTAATTGAATCACAGATAATTCTAATTGCCATCAAATCATAAATTTGGAAAAAATCCTTGTCCTGTTGTTGCATTTTCTTGTATATACTATAAATATTTTTTGGTCTACCCTGAATAGTTGCTTTAATGCCAAATTTTTTTAACTCTTCAAACATTCTATTCTTGATGGATTCAATGTATTTTTCTCTCTCTGCCCTGCTCTTGGCGACCTTTGCAGCAAGTTCATTATACTGTTTAGGGGCCAGGTTAAGCAACGAATAATCTTCTAATTCCCATTTAACCCGGTATAATCCCAACCGATTAGCAATAGGCACATAAATATCCAATGTTTCCTTTGCTTTTATCAAACGTTTTGGTGCTGGCATAAATTTAAGGGTTCTCATATTGTTAAGCCTATCCGCTAATTTAATAAGGATAACTCTAATATCTTCAGCTATGGCTAAAAACATTTTTCGAAAATTTTCTGCTTGTCGCTCTTCCTTTGTTTTAAAAGAAATCTTACTTAACTTTGTTACCCCGTTTACCAACATTGCAACTTCTTCCCCAAATTGTGTTTTTATTTCATCCAAATCTACATGGGTGTCTTCGACAACATCATGTAGTAAGCCAGCTACAATAGTTATTGCATCCATATTTAAATCAGCCAATATGTAAGCCACTTCCAGGGGATGAGATAAATATGGTTGACCTGAATAACGTTTCTGATTATGGTGGGCATCTTGAGAAAAAGCATAAGCTCGCCAGATTATTTCAATATTAACCTCTGGATTATAAGATTTTATTTTATCAATTAATGATTCAATTTTGATAGAATTCTCTATCATGAACACCTCTTTGGTTACGAAGAATTTGGAGGAACAATAATTAGAGATATCTTGCTATTTTATCTATTATACTTTACCAGGGAAAATATTTCATATCCCTTTAATTTTTCATTTCCTTTTAACATTTCTAATTCAACAATAAAGTCAGCACCTACAATTTTTCCACCTAATTTTTCTATAAGCTTGAATACTGCTAATGTAGTACCACCTGTGGCCAGCAAATCATCAATAACCATAATCCGGTCGCCTTCCTGAAAAGAATCCCTATGAATTTCTAAAATATTTTCCCCATATTCCAGCTGGTAGGAAATTCTCTCGACTTCAGCCGGCAATCTGTCTTTTTTCCTAACTAATAAAAATCCTACATTCAAATTATATGCCACCGGTGCTCCTATAACAAATCCACGGGCTTCAATTCCGGCAACATAGTCAATTTTTAAAGATTTACAATGCTCAGTAATTTGGTCAATGCAATACTTATAGGCATCTTTGTCCTTTAATAAAGTAGTAATATCTTTAAATTGAATTCCTTTTACCGGAAAATCCGGAATATTTCTTATTTTGCTTTTTAGATCCATTTTCTATATCCTCCTTACAGTGGATTGAATGTCTTTTATCATTAACTGTATAGAATCCTTGCCATTCCAACGGTTTACTCCTAATTGAAACGCAACATTAATAGTGTTATCACTCATTATATTTAGGCATCTTTCAGCCAGCTGGAAAGCAATCCCATCAAGGTTACTTCCCTTTTTACCCAGACTTAACTTAAGATGTTTTTCTTCTTTTCCTACTTTTCTCCAGGAAACAAGAGGAAATTCATATCCGCCAAAGATTGGTTGTGGATTTCCCGGTCCAAACGGCCTTAATTTTTCTATAATATTCAAAAAACCCCAATTCATTTTATCAAGGGCAATCAAAGTGTCAATTTTAATAATTGGTTCATTATGCCGGTTAATATTTTTGTTATCCTCTAAAATCTGGTTTAGTTTTTTTCTAAACAAACCTATTCTATTTTCAGAAATAGTTATACCGGCAGCATACTGATGTCCCCCGTATTTAACCAGTAAATCAGAGCACTCAGATAGGATTTTTGAAAAGTCAAATTCTCCCTGATTTCGACCTGAGCCTTTACCTATGCCATTGCTGACAGAAATCATTATAACCGGTTGGGCAAACTCTTCCATTATTCTTGAGGCCACAATGCCAATTACCCCGGGGTGCCAATGACTGGAGCTGAGAACTAATATCTTTTGCTTATCCTTTAAATTTATTTCATATGCCATTTTTTTGGCTTCTAGCAATACTTTTTGGGTGATTGTTTTTCTTTCTTCATTAAGCTCTAACATTTCATTTACTAAATAATTTGCACGATAAGATGAATCTGTTAATAATAAATCAACTGCATGCTTAGGGTTGCCAATTCTCCCTGTTGAGTTTAGAATTGGAATCAAATCAAAACTGATATCACGTACCAATAAAGGATTAGATAAGTTATCATGATTACTATGTTCTAATAGGCGTATTAATCCTTTTTTCCCACTATTGATAAGTCTGCTAAGGCCGTATTTTACTAGAATCCTATTCTCACCCAAAAGAGGCACAGAGTCAGCAATAGTGCCCAGTGCTACCAAGTCCAAATGCTGGTATATGGCTTCATTTTCTTTCTCCAGTACAGTAAACAAAGCTTGAGCTAATTTAAAAGCCACACCCACACCGGCTAAATCTTTAAAAGAATATTCACAGCTTTTTGGATTGATAATACTGTATGCTTCTGGAAGTTTTCCGAGTGGTTCGTGGTGATCCGTTACAATAGTATCAATATCCATATCACTAAGTTGTTTAATTTCTTGATGTGAAGTAATGCCACAATCAACCGTAATAATTAGTGAAATATGGTATTTAATAGCAAACTTAATTCCCTCTTGGCTAATTCCATATCCCTCTTCAAAGCGATTTGGGATATAGTAATAAATATTTGAGCTAAAAATACTTAATGCCGAAAATAATAGGCTTGTACTGGTTATGCCATCAACATCATAATCCCCATAGATTAATATTTTTTCTTGGTTGTAAAAAGCCTCCTTTATACGTTCTACAGTCCTGGTCATATCTTGTAAGGTAAAAGGATTTATTAAATTATCTAATTTGGGATTTAGAAAATCCTCAATATCTTTAGGCTCTTTCAGTCCCCGGTTAATGAGAAGCTGGGCAATAATGGGATCTAAGCAAAATTGATGTGCTATATCTTTACTTAACTCTTCAATCTCTTTAGCAATAATCCACTTGATTTTATTAAACCTCTTTCTATGCCTTATAGCAATTATGTAGCTGCCAACAAAATAGATTTACACATCAATGTCTTCTATTTCTTCTTCTTGTTTTTTATCTTTTTAGCATTTTTTACTTTCTTCTCTCTCTTGCCTTGATCGGCCTGAGGTACTGAACTAAAAGATACTTTCCCTCTTTTTTTTAATTCTAAAAGTAAAGGGCCAGCCATACATATAGAAGAATAAGTTCCCACAACAATTCCTATCAATAAGACAAAGGCAAAATCAGATAGAGTACCACCAAAAAAATAAAGTGCCAGAACTGGCAATAAAGTAGTAATAGCAGTATTTACAGTCCTGGTTAGAGATTGGTTTATGCTTAAATCAATTGTTTCTTCCAGAATAGGCCGTGATTTTAATTTTAGATTTTCTCTCAACCTATCAAAAATAACTATAGTGTTGTTCAATGAATAACCAACAATCGTTAAAATTGCTGCAATAATGGGTATTGATATTTCCTTTTGCAATACTGAAAGGATTGCCAGGGCAATCAAAACATCATGTCCCAAAGCAATAATAGAAGTAATAGCATATTTAAACTCAAACCTTACTGTAATATAAAGAATAATACCTATGAAGGCAAAAATAATGGCAAAAACAGCTAGTCGTTTCAGGGATTCTCCGATAACAGGACCTACCATTTCTACTTTCATGACTTCAAATGCCCCGATGCGATTTTCAAGTGTTTCCAATATTTCCTCTCTCTGCTGAAGGGCAGTCTGGTCTGTTCTTATTACAAATTCATTACCTGATAATGACTGTATAGTACTACCAGCTAAATTCATTTCCTCCAAAACATCTCGGATATCTGTTATAGATGCATTTTGTTCAAAGTCTATTTGTATTAGAGTTCCCCCTGCAAAATCAATACCATAATTTAGTCCTTGAAAAAGCAGTGAAATTATTCCAATTAAAATAATGGCCGCAGAAATTTGATAGAATTTTTTTCTTTTAGAAACGAATTTAATATCCGTATTTTTGATAATATCCATGAATTTTCCTCCAATATACAATGTCAAGATATTCAAAGGGAATTCTTATCTTTGAAATCCTTTTAATACATCCTAAATACAATATTTACTATGGCTTCGAAATTCCAATGTGGTAATTAGTGCAATTTTCACATCTCAAACTAAAGCATTTTTCTTAAATCGTTGTCCCATTAATTCTAAAATTAACTTAGTTACTATTATTGCTGTAAACATACTAACCGCAATTCCTATGCTTAAAGTTACAGCAAATCCCCTGATTGGACCAGACCCAAAATAAAGAAGAGCGATTGCAGCAATTAATGTAGTAACATTGG
The DNA here is from genome assembly GCA_018402425.1 of Candidatus Atribacteria bacterium. Taxonomy (GTDB): domain Bacteria; phylum Atribacterota; class Phoenicimicrobiia; order Phoenicimicrobiales; family Stramentimicrobiaceae; genus Oleincola; species Oleincola secundus. The sequence goes on from JAGYIZ010000003.1 coordinate 76,261, forward strand.
CATCCAATATTGTTCTAAATGCTTTGGAAAAACCAGCCTCTATAGAAGCTCTGAATGTCTTATCCATTTTTAACTCTTCTTTGATTCTCTCAAAAATAAGGATATTGGCATCTACTGCCATTCCAATAGTTAAGATAATCCCACCAATACCCGGTAAAGTCAGGGTTGCATTCAAGATTGCCAATCCTCCCATAACCAAAAGTAGACAAATACCTAAGGACAAATCCGCAATAAGTCCAAACCCCTTATAGAAGACTACCATAAATACAAGAATTAATAGCAAGCCCACTAGTCCGGCCTTTAAACCACGATTAATGGAATCTTTCCCCAGAGTTGGGCCGACTGAACGATTTTCTAAAATCTTAACTTCTACCGGAAGCGCTCCGCTTCTTAATAATAATGCCAATTGCTGGGCTTCTTCTACACTGAATTGGCCTACAATTGAAGCCTCGCCACTGGGAATAGGTTCTTCTACCACAGGGGCAGAAATCTCCTGTCCATCCAGGGTAATGGCCAAAACCTTGCCTACATTGCTCATAGTAGCTTGTTCAAAGAGCCTTGCCCCTTCTTCATCAAATTCAAGTACAACATTTGCCCTACCAAAACGATCAAAAGAAGCTTTGGCATTTTTTAGATGAGCACCTGTTAACAATGTTTGACCACTATCATCTTTAAACTCCAACAAAGCAGTCTTGCCAATAAGACTCTCGGCTTCCTGTGGATCGTCCATACCAGGTAACTGCACTAATATTCTTCTTTCACCCTGACGCTGAATAACAGGCTCTTTTACACCCTCAGGATTAATTCGATTAGTAATAATTTCAATAACCCGATTCACAGCATCACTGTCTACCGGGGCATCTGGGGTATCAATACATTCCAGTACAATATGAGAACCCCCTTGTAAATCAAGGCCTAAATTAATATTTTTATCTAAAGGGAAAGCATAAAAAACTGCAATTCCAACCACAAGTACAATAATTACTAACCTTATCACTCTTAACTGCTTCATATATTGAACAACTCCTTTAAAATAGATAGCTTATAAATACGAAAAGATGGCGTCAAAAAAATTAATCTTCCCTAATTCACTGTGTTTTGCATAAAATACCTTATGATTATAATATTTAACAAAATTCTTTGTCAATTTATATTTATATATCTAACTAGGTTATTAAGCTGGCACTTTATCATAATTGTAAACAAGAAGAAAGGCAGGTATAAAACCTGCCTTAATATTGTTCTATCGGTTTTATCAATAAAATCTTATTTTTCTCTTTTTGAGCCAATAGCATTTCTGGTAGTATTTATTTTAATATCTTTAGAAATTTCTAAAGTAAATACCTCCCCTTTTATATCCCTGATAACACCATATATACCACCAATAGTTATTACTTTATCGCCAACTTTTAAACTCTCCAACATTTGTTTATGCTTTTTTTGTCTTTGTTGCTGTGGGCGTATCAGAATAAAATAAAAAATGGCAAATATAGTACCATTAAAGGTAAAATTGCTGAATACCTTGAGACATTTGCTTACACCTTTTTAAAAATTCTTTTAAATTATACCTAATTAATCACTTTTTATCAAATATTTTAATAATTAATATTAAATAAAATAGTAAATATCGCACCCACATAGCGGGTGTGGTTTAAGAACCTCTGAAAGAGGTTAAACTTTTTACCACTTTTTAGCTCTTTTTCTTTCGATTTTTTATTAATGCTTTAGCTATAATATTTCTAAGTAATATAACTTCCAACTTTGGACTTCAGGTGAAAAATTGTTATCTAATTTATCTTAATCTTTTCATGTTAAAACCATTTATTTAACCATTACCACCTTCTAAGAAGGTGGTTTTTTATGCTTAAATAAAATATTATTAAATTTCTTAACATCAATATAGAAATGAAATATTAGGAAAAATTATCAAAAAAGTTTTTCTTGAATGAATTAAAGCGATTTTCAAAAATAGCATTCCGAATTTCTTTCATCAAATGATTCATAAAGTAAAGATTGTGTATGGTACCCAGGATTGGGGCAAGCATCTCATTGGCCATATAAAGATGCCTTAAGTAAGCCCGAGAAAAGTTTTGACAGGTATAACATTGACAATCTCTATCTATTGGAGATAAATCATTTTTGTATCTCGAATTTGTAATTGATATTTTTCCATGACTGGTAAAAAGGCAACCATTTCGACCATTTCTAGTCGGCAACACACAATCAAACATATCTATCCCCCTCGCTACTCCTTCTAGAACTGAGTGGGGTTCTCCGACACCCATTAAGTATCTGGGTTTTTCCTTGGGCAATAAAGGTACAGTAACATCAAGCATCTGGTACATCATTGGTTTTGGCTCTCCTACGCTCAAACCTCCCAGGGCATATCCCGAAAAATCTAAATCTACTATTTTTAGGGCATTCTCCTTTCGAATTTCAGGGAAAAGGCCGCCTTGAATTATACCAAATAATGTTTGATTCTTCGAAGAGTGAAATGACTGACACTGTTTTGCCCATTGAAAAGTACGCTCAGCTGCAAAGCTCGTTTCGTATCTGGTAGAAGGATATGGAGCGCACTGGTCAAAAACCATGGCAATATCCGAACCTAAAGCCATCTGTATCTCCATGGATTTTTCCGGTCCGATGAAATGTTTTGAACCATCAATATAGGATTGAAAAGTAACTCCTTCATCCGTTATTTTATTTATTTTTCCCAGACTAAAAACCTGAAAACCTCCACTGTCAGTCAATATGGATTTATTCCATCCCATAAAACGGTGTAATCCGCCGGCCTTAGCAATTAGTTTATGACCAGGACGTAAAAATAGATGATATGCATTACATAGAATAATCGAAAACCCCAAATCATTTATCTCTTTGGGAAGCATGCCTTTTACAGTACCTTGAGTGCCAACTGGCATAAACACCGGTGTTTCAATCGTGCTATGTTCTGTTTTAAGCATTCCTAATCTAGCACTATTATCAGTTTTTTCCGTTGTTTTCTTAACAGTAAATTTAATAGTCATATCTCTCTACAATCTATTTTTGAAAAGCCTATCAAAACAATAGCCTGAATATTCTGTATATTATTCTGTATATTATAAAATTAAATAATAAACATGGCATCTCCGAAGCTATAGAATCGATACTCTTTTTGAATAGCTTCATGATAGGCATTTAATAAATTCTCCCTCCCGGCAAATGCAGATGCCAGCATTAGAGGAGTTGATCTAGGAAGGTGAAAATTGGTAATGAGTGCCTTTATTATCTTAAATCGGAACCCCGGATAAATAAACAAATCAGTCCAGTTCATTCCCGCTACAATTCTACCTTGCTTAAAGGAGGATTCTAATGCTCGAGTTACCGATGTTCCTACTCCTATAATTCTACGACCATCTTGCATTGCTTTATTGACTATCCTGGCATTTTCAGCAGATATTGTAAATAACTCAGATTTCATCTTATGTTTTTCTACTTGTTCTACTCTCATTTTTTCAAAAGTACCTCTGCCGATATGCAGTGTTAAAAATATTATTTTTACATCTTTATCCTTGATCTCTTGCAATAACTTTTCGGTAAAATGAAACCCAGCAGTAGGTGCTGCAATAGAACCTTCACGAGAGGCATAGACAGTCTGGTAGAAAGATGTTTTAACTAATTCTTTTTTGATATAGGGAGGCGTAGGCATTTTCCCAATTTCATACAATATCTTATGAAAATCTCCATTTGCCTGCATGTTAATCAGATATGTTCCATCTTTATCATTCTTACTGATTACTTCTGCTTCTAACTGGGTAGAAAAAAATATTTTTGTGCCACAGTGAATTCTTTTCCCTGGCTTTAATAATACTTCCCACTGGTAATCTGAGATGGGTTTAATTAAAAGGGTTTCAATTTTACCTCCGGTATTTTTTTTGTAACCATATAGTCGTACAGGCAGCACTTTACTATTATTTAACACTATTAGATCACCTGGTTGCAAAAAATCTACAATATGAAAGAATTTTCTATTCTCTATGGCCCCAGTTTCCTTATTAAGAATCATCAATTTACTGTGATCTCTTTCTTTAAGTGGCTCCTGGGCTATATAACCTGGGGGCAAATCATAGTCAAAAAGTGTGATATCCATCCAAAACCTCAAGTCTGATAGTAAATTTTATTCAGTATAATTTCTTTAACTGGATTCCCTGGTAATAATATTTTAATATATCTTCATAGAATAACCTTCGGAAGCCATACCATAGGCTCCCCATTGAGACAGTCCAACTCCATGGCCACTTCCAGGCCTTTAAAGTAAATAAAAGTTCGTCAGTGTGACTATCTTCCTCAACATCCGAAAAGTTCACTTTCTTGCTATCGTTTCCCCCTTCGGTCTTTTCAATAACTCAATTAATTCAGAAATACTAAAATCTCTTTTCTTCCCCTATAATGTCACCTACTTTTTCTGTTCTAATTGCGTCTTCTGTTCAGCTATATCGAAGTTTTGCTTTCCTTGCTAATTTCCTCTGTCTTTCCCCCATTATGTCAATCGTAAACAATGAACTTCTGATCATAGCAGGACCCATTAAAAGTCGAAAATCATTAGTTTTCATAGTAATTATTTTATTATTATCGCCATAATATCTACTGATTTACTCTACCAGCTTCTGTCTTATCTCCAAAAACAATACTATCAATAACCTAAAATGATATCCCTGTTGAGCTAGTTTTTCTAATACTTCTTGTTCTGTGAAAGAACAACCCATTGATGATTGGGCGAAACAATTTCTTCGTAATCTGAGGGAACACTTCAAGATAAGGAACAAAACCACCCCATACATTTTCACTATTTTCAGTACATCCACCACTATCGAATGATAAACAGCATTAATTGGTTCACCTTGAAAAGTTAAAATAATGCCATTTGTATCATTCACCGCTTTATTTGTAGCGGATGTTCATAATAAACACCACCATGTGGCTATTAGTAGTAGCACAAATATTATAACCTTTATCAATAAATTTATTCATATTTGATAAAGCAAATGTTCTGGCAGCAACAGCCTGAGCTCTCAAAACTTCTTCGGCCATTCGGGTGAAATTTCTTTTCAAAACCCCATGAGATATTTTTCCATTTCAATGATATTAATGACATTTAATAATTTCTTTCTAAAACAATTTCTATCTCTCCCTGTACTTATGATTATTAACCTGGATTAATCCACCATTATTGGGAATAATTTAATTTCCTTGACCGGTTTATATAATTGATTATCTATTTCTATTCCATTAGAGTTAGCTGTTATCTTGAGAGGATTACTGCTTTCGTGAACATACAATGATTTCATGGAGGGAATTTCATAAATATGTAATCCCTTATCACTTCTTAGCTCAACCTCTCTATGATCAAAAAAATACCAACCCTAACATGGGACTTTCTGCCAACACATCAATACTAACTACTGAAATAAAAATGATAAAAATAAATAATATCGCCAGAAAATTATTATCTTTTTCACATTATAATAAGTACATCTTAAATCCTGTTTCATATAAAATACCTCTATAGTTGTTATCTCTAACTTATAATTAATCAGTAATATCGCACCCGCATAGCGGGTGGCTTTAAGAACCTCTAAAAGAGGTTTAACTTTATACCAATTTTTAGCTCTTTTTCTTTCGTTTTTTTATTTAACCTTTAGCTATAATATTTCTAAGCAATAGTACTTCCAACTTTGGACTTCAGCTAAAAAATTGTCATCTAGGTACTCTTAATCTTTTTATGGTAAAACTAATTTATCTAAAAATACGAAATATAATTGTTAAGATAATGCTTATCAGAATACATAATCCCAATGGAAAATAGAATACAAGATTCTTTCTCTTTATCAGAATATCACCCGGTAATCGAAATGAAAAAGAGGGAATTTTATCTATTAACAGAAATACCAAACCAAAAGCAGCAATCACAATCCCAATTGTAATCAATATCCTCGCTATAACAGTTGTGCTAAACATGATTGATTCCTTTTAATTAAAACAAAGATGAATTTTTACCGTTACGTTGTTGATATTGATTCTGGTTAAAATAATTATAAGCCATCTCTGTCGTTTTTCTTCCCTGTGAGGTCCTGGACAAAAACCCTTTCTGTAAAAGATAAGGTTCATGTACATCACATATGGTTTCTTTATCCTCATTTATAGAAGCTGCTAAAGTTCCTAAGCCAACAGGACCGCCTTTAAACTTATCTAATATGGTTAATAGTAATCTCTTGTCAATCTCGCATAAACCCTGGTTGTCGATACCCATATTTTTCAAAGCAAAAATGGCAATATCTTTACTTATCACACCTTCTCCCTCAATTTGAGCATAATCACGAATCCTTTTCAGTAAACGATTAGCAATTCTGGGTGTCCCCCTGGAACGCATGGCAATTTCTTTTGAAGCATTTTCTTCAATCTTGATTTTCAAAATAGCAGCAGAACGAATAATTATTTTCTGTAATTCTTCATCTTTATAATATCCAACTCTTGAAATTACCCCAAAACGGCTTCTCAAAGGAGATGTAATCAAACCAGTCCGGGTGGTAGCACCTATTAGGGTAAATTTAGGCAAATCAATTCTGATTGATCTAGCACTAGGACCTTTTCCAATTAAAATATCAAGAGCAAAGTCCTCCAAGGCAGGGTACAATATTTCTTCTACTGATCTATTTAGTCTGTGTATCTCGTCAATAAATAAAATATTTTTCTCTTTAAGATTTGTTAAAATAGCAGCCAAATCTCCGGCTCTTTCTATAACAGGGCCTGAAGTCATTTTGATGTTTACACCCATCTCTCGAGCAATAATATTAGCCAATGTAGTTTTACCCAACCCGGGAGGTCCATATAATAGAATGTGATCAATTGGTTCATTTCTTTTCAGGGCAGCCTGTATGTAGACAGACAAATTGTCTTTTACATTTTTTTGACCAATGAAATGTATTAATTTCTGTGGTCTTAAATTTGCCTCAGACTCCACGCTTTCTTGTTTTAAATCCTGATCAATTAAATCTTCTTTTTTATTCATAGACCAATCCTGCTACCTTTTAATAGTCAATAACAGTTAAGAAATATAATTTTTATTCTTATAATATTCTTCTGTCTGCTAATCCTATTTTTTTATATCTTTATTTAAGGCACTTCTTATTAATTCTTCAACTGTAATAGATTTATGATTATTTGATTTTTTAAGTGCATTAGCAATACGTTGTTTTGCTTCCTTTTCAGGGTAACCCAATGCCTTCAGGGCTTCAACAGCATCATAGACAAAATCCTGTCTTCCTTGAACTTTTTCTGTTAAGCTATAACTTAGCTTGAATTCTTTTAATTTTTCTTTCAATTCTAATACTATTTTTCTAGCTAGCTTATTCCCTATACCTGAAATGCTACTTATTAAATTCAGATCTTCTTCTAAGATTGCTTGCTGGAACTCATCCGGTCCCATATCTGCAAGAACGTTTAAGGCAACTTTGGGACCTATGCCCGGGGTATCAAGCAATATCTTAAAAAAATCACGTTCATTATTATTTAAAAAACCATATAAAACAATTCTATCCTCTCTAATGTATAAGTGGGTAAATATTGTTTGTTTGTTTTTGCTTAACACAAACTTATCAACTGATGGAACATGGATTAAATATCCAACTCCATTTACATTTATGACAATTGAACCGGTTTCCTTGGATTCAATAGTTCCATTTAAAAATGATATCATATTCTAGAACAATTTCCTTAAAATATATCGTTAATATCCAATATTATCAATTATTTTTTTATAAAGAAACTTATTTCAAGTATTATCTGATATTTTTAATTTCAGATACTATATATAGTACCTTAGATTGAATAAGATGATAATCTTATTAGTATGAATACCTGGAATGAATATGACAAATAGCAACTGCCAACGCGTCTGCTGCATGGTCAGGACGCGGAATGGTTGATAAATTTAATAAAACTTTGACCATTACTTGTACCTGATTTTTAGTAGCTCGGCCATAACCAACAACTGACTGCTTTATCTGTAGTGGTGTATAAGTAACTACATTAATTCCTGCTAATGTAGCAGTTAAAGCAACGGCACCACATATTTTCCCCACATTGATTGCACTTCTGGTATTTTTACTAAAAAATATCTCCTCAAGCACTAGCTCATGAGGAGAATATGTTTTAATAAGATTATCTATCACACTATAAATATTTTTAATTTTATCCGAAAAATTGTCACTTGTTTTGTTTGTGATAGAGCCATAGTCAATGGCTATTATTTTATCCTTTTTTATTTCTACTAATCCATACCCGGTATGATTAAGACCTGGATCAATTCCTATAATAATCAAGTTTTTACCCTATTCAGTTGCAAGTCCTTCCATTACTTTATCATCAATATTAAAATTAGCATAAACATTTTGCACGTCATCATGATCCTCCAGCTGCTCCATAAGGCTTAGCATCTGTTCCGCCTTCTTTCCTTCTAAATCAACTGTCGTCTGAGGTATCATGGTAATTTCAGCAACAGAATATTCTATCTGATTATCAGATAATAATTTTTTAAATTTATCAAAATCAGTAGGATTTAATGTTACTTCTATATTTTTATCATCTGTTTCAATATCTTCTGCTCCTATATCTAGCGCAATATCAAGAAGTGTATCCTGATCTACTTTCTCTTTATCAAAAGAAAAGTATGCCCTGCGGGTAAATATCCACGCCACGCAACCACTTGAACCTAGATTACCCCCATGCTTTGTAAATATCCTTCGTATTTCAGAAACAGTCCTATTACGATTATCTGTTAACACCTTTATTAGAACCGCCACACCACCGGGACCGTAACCTTCATAGGTGACATCTTCATATGTTACACCTTCAATTTCTCCAGTGCCTTTTTTAATTGCCCTTTCAATAGTTTCGTTAGGCATATTATTTTCTTTGGCATACTGTATGGCATTACGAAGATCAACATTCATCTCCGGGTCACCACCATTACGGGCAGCAACAGAAATAAGACGATTTATTTTCCCAAACAATTTTCCTCTTTGGGCATCAGCTTTCCCCTTTTTTCTTTTTATTGTACTCCATTTCGAATGTCCTGACATAACATCTTCCTCTTTATAATTTTTTTTATTTTAGCATATAAAAAAAATCGTTGCAATTTATCTATAATTTATTGAAAATATGAAAATATTGGTTTATATTTATGACATTAAAAATTGGGAATGGGCGGCAATTTTCTCTTATGTTCACTTAACTTATTCATTTTTAAGATATTTTTTTCTATTCTTTTGTCCGCTATATTCCCAGTCGCTAAGAATTTATCCAAAATTTCATAGCTAAAACCCATTTCTTTTTCATCGGTCTGGTTTTTCCATAAACCTGCCGACGGTGGTTTGTTTATAAGGGATACGGGTATATTCAAATATTTTGCAATCATTTTTACCTCAGTCTTATAGGTATTTCCTAATGGCAATATATCAACACCACCATCACCATATTTGGTAAAATAACCTATTGATATTTCACTTTTATTGCCTGTTCCGACAACAAGATAATCAAACATATTGGCAAAATAATATAATACAATCATTCTTAATCTTGGTTTGATATTTGCTTTTGCTAATTTGTTATCATCATTTTCCATTGTGGATAACAATTGATTATAAATAGGAGTAAGGTTAATATTTTTGTAGTCTATGTTATATTTATTAATTATTTTCATGGCATCTTCAATATCGGAGGAAAGGCTTTCACAAGGTAAAATTAAAGCTATATTGCTATCCGGGAAGGCTTTTTCACAAAGAACAGCAATTACCGCAGAGTCAATTCCACCGCTTAAGCCATAGATAACACCTTTTTTGCCGGCATCCTTTGTTTTTTCCCTTATCCATTTTACTATATTATCTATTTTTTCTTTTAATGAATCTTTTTCTATTTCAATCCCCATACTTTCCTCCCAATAAAAAATTCCCGGCAGTGTCCTACTCTCCCACAGAAAAAACTGCAGTACCATCGGCGCTGGAGGGCTTAACTGCTGTGTTCGGGATGGGAACAGGTGGTTCCCCTCCGCTATGACCACCGGGAAACCGAATAAATAGAAAGGCATTTTAAGTCGTGCGTATTGAGTCGTGCGTCGTGCGGAAAGATTTTTTCTTTCCACGCAATACGCAATACGCATCACGCAATACTGTTATTTTATAGAGTGATACGGTCAAGCCTTCGATCTATTAGGATCAGTTAGCTCAAACCATTACTGGCCTTACACACCTGACCTATCAACCGGGTAATCTTCCCGGGATCTCTCCTGGATTAAATCCAGATGGATACCTCATCTTGAGGCGGGCTTCACACTTAGATGCTTTCAGTGTTTATCCCAACCGAACATAGCTACCCAGCAATGCCCTGAGCAGGACAACTGGTACACTAGCGGTTCGTCCACCTCGGTCCTCTCGTACTAGAGGCAGACCCTCTCAAGTATCCCACGCCCGCGACGGATAGGGACCGAACTGTCTCACGACGTTCTAAACC
>JAGYIZ010000030.1 GCA_018402425.1 Candidatus Atribacteria bacterium
TATATTTCTTTTTAAATTCATCTTTTGCTTTAGCTAATGCTTCAGGCATTAAATCATCTATCGAGGCATCTTCACAAATTACAGCTGACCAGTCACTATTTCTATTTTGATTTCTGATATATTCTATTTCTTGTATGTTTAATGCAGATAATGACTCTCCATCTCTGCCATAATAATGCCCTTCCCAGGCAACCGGAATTCCCTTTGGTGCTGCAGGGATTTGAAACATAATGACTCTTCCTTCCGAAAAATTAAGTTCATATATTTCTATAAATGTTATTCTATTTGTTGTTTTGTTGGCAATTTCCCTTTTTAAACTGTCTAAATCTTTTCTTGATAATCGATAATTTGTTCCTAAAATATCACGTGATTTATCATCTATACCAAAAATTAGCCATCCATACTCCTTCCCCTTTATATTTGCTTCATTACTAATCGCAGAAAAATATTTACCTAACTCGCTAAAATGAAAACTATTTGCTGCAGTTTTAAATTCTACCCATTCAGTTTCTGAAGGCAATTTTAGTAGTTTTTTCAATATTTTTTCTAAATCCAAATCACATTACTCCATAATATATTTTATTAAATTGATAAGTATTTATTATAATTGTACTTATATGTTCTTTCTATTATACTGTTCGGAAATCATCAATGCCTTTGGATTTCATAATCTGCATTGCATTGGTTTTTAACTGATCATTATTTGCAAAACCCTGGTCCAGGCAGATGACCCTTCCGGGTTTTCTATCAGCCATTGCTTTGATAACTTCTTTAGTTAGTTCATTTTCCAGACAGATAAGCATAGCTCCCTCATTCACAGAATAGACATTCTTGCCCGCCAATTCTATCTGTTTTATCTCACCGGATAACTGATAACCGGCTTTAAGCAGAATCTCAAAGAGGATATCCTCCTGGCTGGAATCCGGGTTAATATGATTAATATGCAGTTCAAGCTGTTTTTCCAGTGCTTCCTGCTCCGGTGAAATGCCCTCAGTATTCCAGATTTTAAAGTTTGAGCTGTCCAGCTTGAAAGACTTGAATCCTAAATCCAGCTGATTTTGAAATAGACTCTGGCTGTTTTCCTTTTTGATTTTGGCAATCACCCTCCGGATTCTATCTTTGCCAATATCAGCAATGGCCTTAAATCCTGCCTTATAGGCTTCTGATTTTTCATCACACTTTTCCGGCAACTGCACCATGATGAATTTCCGGTTGCCGCCATCTTCTTTATTCAGGTCCAATACCGCATGGGCAGTGGTTGCCGAACCGGCAAAAAAATCTAAAATCAATGCATCTTTATCTATTGTTGTAGACATTTGAATAAAGTACTTAATTAAATTAACAGGTTTTGGAAAATAAAATATCTTACTACCAAATAAAATACTTGTTTCTTTTGTACCATCTTGAGTCATGCCAACATTTTTTGGTAAATTTGTGCTAACAGAAGTATAACCAAAACTATTTCCAGATTTTGCTTTATCCTCATCTTTAAAATAGCGCAAAACTGGTTTTGATATATTAAGAAAATCATAATCTCCAGGAAAAACTATTCTTTTTTCTTTATAAAACTTTTTAAAAGATTCTTTAGTAACCCTCCACACAGCATTTTTATTTGCAGGGTATTCTTTTCCATTTTTGGGATTTATTATTGTAAAATTACTATTAGGTCTTTCAATGGCTGTTCTATGTGTAGTCATTTCATGTATACGCCAAGGCCTATTTGGCAAATCAGGAGATTCATAATATTTTCTTGTATTACTTTTTATATTTGCATTAAAAGATTCAGTTTTAGCAAAACTTATTATCCATTCATAATCTTGAGATACTCCATATGGTACATCACTTTTTGCAGTTCTTTTTCTCCAAGGAAAAACTGCAACAAAATTCTCTTCACCAAATATTTCATCACAAATTTTCCGTAAATTACATACTTCATTATCATCAATACTGATAAAAATAACCCCGTCGTCTCTCAATAAATTTTTGGCCAGAAACAGCCTGGGATACATCATATTCAGCCATTTGCTGTGAAAACGTCCTTCCGTATCTGTGTTGGTGGAAAATTTTCTGCCTTCTGCATCAACCTGGCGGGTATACTGCAGGTAGGTGCTCAGATTTTCCTTGAAGTCATCTGGATAGATAAAATCATTGCCGGTATTGTAAGGCGGGTCAATATAAATCATTTTGATTTTACTGTAATAGGATTTTTGCAGTAATTTTAAGACTTGCAGATTATCACCCTCAATAAAGAGATTTTCGGTAATATCATAATTGACGGATTCATCCCGGGCTGGTTTGAGAGTTCCGATACTGGGACTTTGAATCAACTTAAAACATTCTGATTTCCCGGGCCAGGTCATGCTGTAACGCTCTTTTCCTGTATCAATACTTTCACCCAGGGTTTGTTTTAATCTGTCAAAATCAATCCTGTCTTCGGTAAAAACCTCTGGAAATAATTTTCTTAATTTTTCCTTCTGCTGCCGGGTTATATTCAGAGAATGCAAATCCAGCTTTTTCGGCTCACCCATTCTCCCACCACCTTATTTACTGTTCTTTAACTAATGATTTTTATTTATTTTTAATTTTTTTAAGCTTCTTCTATCTTACCAAATTTAAAAATAGATTACCATAATTTACCATCACATCTAACTTTTTATAGGGTACACTGCAACTTTATCGATACTTTGTTTATGTTTTTATGATTTTTATTTATATTTATTATATAAATATGACATATTTATATAAGTTTTTCTCTAGTTGTTATATTATTTGGATTTTACTCGATTCGTATTTGAACAACACTCATGAAGGTGGTTTACTGAAAATATTCTATAAACAGTAAATTATTTAATTAGGTCTTATTGTTGCACTGTTGGAATGTATTAAATGTGAAATAATTGCAAATATTTAAATTCAAATATCTGATATTTCAATATAAAAAAATAAAGGAGAACAAATATAAAATGAAACAAAATAGCCTCTGCCCCAGATACCTTTTGATGCAGTAGACTTTTTGCAGGAAGTTGAACTTTCTGCTGAGAAATCTACTGGTATTCTTCTTGATGATCTCTACTGTTTTGCTCACAGACCTATTTCAGAGTCACCATATACAGGTGAACATGATCTTATTTGATTCCTATCTGGATATAACCCAGTCCGGCTAATATTTTCCTGTTTTCTTGTATTTTGATCTCATCATATTTTCACTCCTGAAACCAGGATCTTCCTCCGGTAGCAGGTTATCCAGACAATATGATATTAGTCTTGTATACAATATGGACTGACTTATACAGTTTCATATCCTACCAAAGAACGACCAGAAGAAACAGGAAGAGCTCTCATCCCCACCTTTGGTGAGGCGAAGTTTCTCCACTTGATTAATAAATAGCTGCCCTTATAATGGTGTTAATGTTGGTCCTTATTATATTATGCCAGGAATAGATATGATTTAAAAATTCAATCCTGCCAGGGGACGGTCGCTGGTAGGTTTATTTGTGTCGGTAATTGGTATCAGCTTAGTGAAAATAAACATGACATATGGTATAATCTAAAGATCGCCATGTACTTATTACCCTGGAAAACATTCCAGTAATCTCATATTCATCCTCCACAGAGAAGGTATCAAATCTCCATTTCCCCTTCCTCAACCGGAATATTTTCTCTATAGTCCTCATCACCTAGACTACCCCAGCCAAGTGGACGGACACTCTGGGAAGTAATACACAATTGGGGTTAATAAAAATTCCCCCACCAAAATTGTTAGCTTTTATTATTTTTATATGATTATTGCTGATAGTTGGGTATATATCATTCCCTGAAGAAATAATGCAAATACCGCCTCCCCACCTGGCTGTATTTCCTGTATTATCAAAATTACCATAATATTATTATTAATAACAGGTGTGCTATTTAAAATATAAAAACCTCCTCACTACAGATATGACTTTATTAGCTTCAATAACATTACCATTAATGCTGTTATCAGAATTACCATAAGAGTCTTTTATATAAATTCCCTGCCATTCTGTCCTGCTGAATTACTAGTGATGATATTGTTCTTATTGGTAATATTTGGAGAGACATCATTTCTAAGCACATATCCCACCATCTTTATTTGCTAAATTATTTTCAATATTATTACCCTCTATTTCGGGAGATCTCACTTAAATAAACACCTCCGCCATCATCAATTGCCTGATTCTTTTCAATAATATTATGATAAATGCCATTAAAAGTTTCTTTATAACCACCCAAAAGGAAATATAAACCCCACCACCGTATTCATCATCAGTAATTCCGATACCTGCTGAATTTTCACTTATAATATTCTTGGAAATATTCGGAGAGCTTTGAAATAAATATATTCCTCCACCTTTATTGGTACATTTTATTTTTCTCTTATCTTGTTTTTCTTCAATAACGATTCAGGGATTCAATATGAAATTCCTCCTCCATGATCTGCTTGGTTATTTTCGATAATGTTAAAGGATATTTTGGATTACTATTAATATAAGTGTCCCCCACCGGCAGTATAGAGAGTATTCATCAGTGTTTCCAAAATGCCATTTTGGACGGCCAAATCCAGATAAGGCTGAAGTGTCTCCATTGATGAGGTAACAACAGAACCATCACCACTTCCATCCCCATCAACATCACCATTAACACCATTAAGAATAGTAGCGCTTAACAATATCAGGATTTACAATTGATCAGCACTTTTACAGTGATATTTTTGCCGTCAAAAGTGAGATTTTTCACATAGGTTCCCGGACAGTTTCAATAATAGTGTCACCATCAGTGGTTTCTTCATCATCAATAGCATCTTGGATACTTGTATAATCATCTTGTTGTATTTCTCCATCCTGGTTATATCTGCGTATCTTTTTATCTGAAAGGGTAAAGTGTAATAATGGTATGGTTTTGTTTTATATCAGTGAGTGTAAGTTTCAACAGATTCGATCAACTTACCTGCCATCTATCAATACTTCCTCAATCTGATAACAGGCATCAGGTATAATGTTAAAGGTTTTTATCTTCTCCCTCAGTTTACCGATAATCTCTCCCTGTGGTGATACTGCAGAATTATTTCCTGCTGTTACCAGTTTACAATGTATACATAGATAAATGGCTTCAATAGTATGATCCTGCTGGACATCCCGGAGAAGGTATATTTTTATTACGTCAATTGATTCACCATCTATAAAGACATCTGCTATCTCATGCCCTTCATCAGGGTTATGGTAAAAGTTTGTGATTCTCCTTTTTGAAGCTTAATGGTACCCAGAGGTTCTATAGTTCCTCAGCTTCTACTGTGGCAGTGATACTATAGATAGGTGTAACATTCATGGACGATAGGTTTTTTTCTTAAAAGTGGTTTCTATAGTGTAGTCCCTGTTGGATATCGGTGAAAATATACTCTTCGATTGCGCCTGCCGATTGACCAAATGTCAGAGATTTCTGATACTTCATAATCCTCATCAGGATGATAGTGAAATTCTGATCTTCTCCTTCAGAGACAATAGTCTTTCCTTCCGGGTCAATAGTCCCATTATTTCCAGTTAAGGCAATAATTGTATAAGTAATGGGTTCAGGGACTGGAAATATACCTTCACAAGCTGTGATGAATAAAAAAATAGCAGAGGATGCAAAAAACAATGTATTAGCGGACAAATAATTCTTTTATTATAGACCATTAATCATACTCCTTGCTTATTTTATCTATGTTTAAGAACAAAAACATGTTAATTTTATCTGCCAGTACTATGTTCAAAAGATATAGAAATATATAAAATAGTATGATACTGTGATAAGATTGCGATTCAACAGTTGATTTTGCCCATGTGGAAGACAAATAGCAGAACTTTATATCCTTGATTAATGTAGATAAGATTTTCTATTAAAACCAAAATGGACAGGCAATCCATTTTTGAGTCCCAGTTCAAAGAAACGGTTAATGGTGAGACACAGAAAGGTAATTTCTCTTTGAGTTGCAACATTCAATTTCCATATAAAAATCTGATTTATTTCAGCACATAACCTACACTTCCCTGGAAATAATAATCTGTGTTTTACAGGTTGATGGGAAACATAAATATTCTCCGGGCGAATACCAGAGGCTGTACTCCCTGGTGTTTTAAACCAAAAGAAGCTAATTCTTCAGGATTTTCAACCCAGAATATGTTTTTACGATAAACCGGGCAGCCAAAAACGTGATGAACTCTGCGGAATGTATCTTTAGATAACCCTGTTGAATTACCTTTCTTCATGAATAATAGCAACTCGTTCTGCCAGGTAATTGGCTTCGATAAAGTCATGGGTAACCATGATGATGGTGGTATGAAGTGTCTGGTGGATATTTTTTAACTCTTCCTGGATGGAAGTTTTGATATTTGGATCTAAAGCAGATAAAGGCTCGTCTAACAATAACACATCAGGGCTACCAATTAGGCCTCTGGCCAGGGATACTCGTTGCTGTTCTCCGCCACTTAAATTAAGCGGCAATCTATCCAGTATATCTTCCAATTTTAATAAATCTACCAATGCCTTGAAATTCTTGTGATATTGGGAATTATTCCGGCCTTTTTTAAAACGTAATCCATAACAGATATTATTACGGACATTCATATGAGGAAAGAGATTATAATCCTGGTAACAGATAGAGACATTTCTATGTTCCGGTTTCAATTGGGTTATATCACGATTATTTACTAAAATTTTCCCGCTTTTAATTGGAACCAATCCAGCAATAGCCTCAAGAATTACACTTTTTCCGGCAGCGGTAGGCCCTAAAAGGACTAAGAATTCACCTTTTTTTACTTTTAGTTCTACATTTTTAATCTGAAAATTTCCCAGACTTATATTAAGATTCTTAATTTTTATCATGTTTTTCTTTTCCTCCCAGTGACACCAACCGCAAAACCACAAAAATAATGATACTGATTACAATCAGGATAATATTAGCGGGAATGGCGTATTTCATTCCATAGGTGGTAAATCTCTCGTAAATCAGAGTAGGAGCTATCATCGGATGATAAGCCAGAATAATGACTGCTCCGAATTCACTGATTGCCCTTGCCCAGGTCACAATCATCCCGCTTAAAATACCTCTCCAGGAAAGGATAAAAGTGACCCCTAAAAAAGTCTGCATTTGAGTTGCACCCAGACTGCGGGATACGTTTTCCATTCTGGTAGGTACCCATTTAAAGGCATCTTTAGCTGAATCAACTAAAAGAGGCATACTAACAAAAAGCATGGCTATGACAATCCCTATTTCAGTCCCCAGGGCTTCAATATTATTTGCTTCCAAAAAATGGCCAATCGGGCTGCGCGGACTTAATACTGTTAAAAGACAGATACCGGCAACAGTATGGGGAATAACCATCGGGATATCCACCAGGCTTTCAATTAGATTTTTCAGCCTGAATTCATGCCTGGCCAGATAATAGGCTAATGGAATACCCAGAAAAAAAGCAATGATAGTAGTAATTGAGGCACACTTGATACTTAACCAGATACTGGCAATGACTTCTCTGTCAAGCAGGGTCTTCTTTATTGTTTCCAAATCTGTCCAGTAAAAGGTATTAAGAATGGGAAAAACATTAAAAAATAAAATAATAAAACCGGTAATAGCAGCAATAATATAAATCAACTCAAAACGTTTTCCACTAGTATCCTCCTCTGAGTTCTTGGACAATTAGTTGGTTCTTTAGAACATTATGAGAGTCCGAAGTAAATATAAGAAAAAATATTACTATGAACTTCGGACTCCTGACATCATTTGATTTTCATCTAATAAATAATTATTTTATCAAATCTGCCAGTTCCTCAGGAATATTTTCTTTTCCGCTGACTGCTTCTACTTCATGAATGGGTTGCCCTGATTCCTGTAAGATTTTTAATCCCTGATCAGGATCTAACATGAATTGTAAAAATGCTATGGCATTATCACGGTTTTCATCGTTAAAAGGCATGGTTAAACTATAAACGATCGGCTCTCCTTTGGTAGTAATTGTTTCTCCCGGTTCTGCACCGGAAAGCTCTATGGTTGTCCTGGCATATTCATCAATATATTCCAGTGAACTCAGGTTAATTGCTTCAGGCAATTTGACATATTTAAAACGACTATCCATTGCCTGATGCTGCATGGCAACTGATTCATATTCAAAGGCATAATCAAGGGCACCGGTTTCCAGAAGGGCAATTAACTCAACAGATTTCGGGCGAATGTTTTTCTGTGGGCAATTATCTAATAATGCCTGGTTCAAGCCCTCTTTTTGATAGTAATTTTCTGCAAGTTGGAATAACAGGACAGAACGGTACCCACAGGGATCCATATCCGGTTCACTATGTCCGTATTGTACTCCATTTCTTACCAAAATCTCATACCAGTTATCTTCATTTATTTCATCAGCATATTTACTTTGGTCAGTATACATGATTACCATGGAATTAACAGCAAATATGGCATTCCAATCGGCATGGTCTGGAATAAGCAAATTATCTATAACTACATAATCTGCTGACATCAATATATCTGCCGGTTTACCAAGTTCAGCAACCTGGCGAGCAATCGCTCGGCTTCCACTGGCTTCGCTTTTTATTTCTACATCCGGATAAATATCATTAAAGGCAGTTTTTAGATTATCTACCGGGACGGTTAGACTACCAGCATGAAATATTAATAATTCCCCTTTTAACTCTTCATTCGCCATAGTTGGTATTACAAGCAATCCGCTTAATACTACAACAAATAGTGCTGTTAATAAAATATTTTTATTAAAATTGCTTAACATCTATATTTTAATCCTCCTTAATTTTTATTTTTAAATCATTTAACTAAGTGCTTAGAAAACTTTTTAGCCATTTATCACTTCTCTCCACTATAAATGATTATGCCAATAAAAAAGGACCTCCATTAAGGAAGTCCTGATATAAATTATGCATTTACATCTTTAATTTCTTTCCATAATGGGAGGCATGCCGGTTTCCTAGCATACCCTATCGTTCCATGTTCTTAGTCTATTAAAACCTTAGAATCATGGAATCGAAATTAAATAGTTTAAGTAGGCATTACTTATAATACCTGGTTTATATTTTGAAAGGTCTTTTACTTTTATCAAACCACAACTAGTAATTATTTTAATTAAAGCTTAACAAAAAAAGGCAAAAACAATTTTTTTTATTTATATCTATTTATTTTTCTTTCAGGTACCTCGCACACAGGTTTTGCAGTTCAGTTTACATTTTGCAGTTGGTTCTATAAAGACTTTTGCTAAACTATGTATATTAGGCTGGATTTCCAGCTTATTTCCATCAATAACCAACCGTAATGGCGTAGAAGTATTTTCAATACCAAGATATTTGGCAACATCCTTCGGTAATTTTACAGAAATTTTATTTACCAAGAGCATAGAATTCTGTTTTATGTTTTTTTTAAAGTTTTTTATATTATCCATATGTCAAACACTCTCTGGTTTTGCTTTTTTAAGAATTCATTATAATTTATTGATATTTCATTATATATCTTACCCATAATAACCTAGTAGCAAGATTGTAATTTTAATCTAAAAATAAAGATTATCTAACAATTTTCTTTTCATGATAAGAAGATTCAATAAAATAACACATCTAAAGAAAATTAGAATAACAATCCGGTTATAATCAACAAGATAGCCAAACCAAAGAATAAAACAGTCATAATCAGCTTTACTGTTCCAAAGTGCTTTTTGTTCAATTCTGCCCATTTCTGGGAACTGGTTCCCCAATAAGTAAATAGAAACACAACGATTAATGGAACCACAAACATTAAATTATAAATGAACAAATAGATAAGTGCATTGGCTTTTAACTCCGGAACATGACTGATAAAAATTAGAGTAGGCAAATAGATCTGTCCGGTACAGGCCAGCTCTAAAATAGAAACCATAAAACCGGTAACCGCTGCCATTATAATAAAATGACGGGTTTTAACATTCTTTCTTATGGTTGCATGAATCATCTGTTTGATACGGAGAGGCAGCTGTAAGCTGGTATCAGATGTTTTCCCGGTCTTTTTATATTTTAAATAATCCATCAGGCTCAGAGTCCCCAGGATAAGACCAATAGCTGCGGTGACATAGATAAAGATCTGTCGGGCCAGGGGAAGAAAAGAAAGAGTGGTAACCACCCTTAATGCACCAGCACCGATAAGAAAATAAGTCAGAAAAATAGCCAGTGTGAACATACCGCCAACCAATAGGAGTTCTATCCCGGTTCGATGAATTAAAGCCAAATAAGAAATAAAGAAGATGATTGTGGCAAAGGCACAGGGATTAATTCCGTCAATCAGACCGCTGATAGCAACAGCACCGATGCCAAATGACTGAAACCGTTCAATGATCCTTTGCTGAACCGAATCCTGGTTTTCTTTTACCAACTCCCATGGAGGAAGGTAGGATTCCCCCTTTATCTTTTCAATAGTGTCAACCACATTTTCATAGGTAATCTGGTCTCTTAGGAGATAGTCATCACCCAAATATATTATAGGAACAAGCAAGCGATCGTATTCGGGAACTCCATACAATTCCCCTAACTCTTCTGCCAGGGCAACTCCTTCAGGTGTAGTCATATCAAATTTCCGGATTTCAATCTCCGGGTACTCGAATACAATCTGGTTAAGCAACTGCTCTGCCCTTTCACAATCATGACAACCCGGTTCAAAAAATTCTGCGATATAAATTGGTTGGCTCAGATTTTCACTATTTTCATTAAGATCCTGGCCAAAAGAATGCAGTATTATTATGCTTAAATGAATAATCAATATAAATAGGAAAAACGAATAAAAAATAATTTTTTTATTTTTTCTTTGACAGGAACCCTGGTTATTGCCAACAATTTTAGACATTTTGCAATCCTCCGTTTTCTTATCGATATTCCTAACTTAAAACGATTCATAAATTTAAATTAATCTTTATTTTTACCTTTTTACAAAGAAACCCTGTGTCTTTCTGCATACTGATACCAGCATTAACATCACCGGCACCTCAATTAGTACACCCACCACAGTAGCCAATGCAGCACCTGACGCTAAGCCAAATATCATGGTAGCAGTAGCTATGGCAACCTCAAAATGATTACTGGCACCGATTAATGCAGAAGGGGCAGCATCTTTATAATCAAGTTTAATTAGTTTTGCCAGACCATAAGTCAGGAAAAAGATAAGATTGGTCTGAATAAAAAGCGGAATAGCAATCCATAGTATGGTTAAAGGATTACTTACAATCACATCTCCTTTGAATGAAAAGAGCAACAGCAAAGTAAACAATAGAGCCACAATGGATACCGGGGTAAGCATATGCAGAAATTTTTCCTTAAACCATTGCTCACCTTTGGTACTGATAATCCATTTTCGGGAATAGTAACCGGCAAGAAGAGGCAAGGCTACATAAATGCTAATAGAAAGCAAAAGTGTTTGCCAGGGAACCGGCATCTTTCCTACTCCCAGCAGAAAACCACCTAATGGACCATACAAAAATAACATGGAAAGAGAATTAATTGCTACCATCACCAAGGTATGACCGTCATTTCCTTTAGCTAAATATCCCCATAGTAATACCATCGCTGTACAGGGGGCAATACCTAGAAGAATGGCTCCAGCAAGATAACTTCTCCAGAGGGGGATTTCCAGCATTTTTATACCTTGATGCAGTACTACTGTTCCTGCACCATGGACAGAACCTATAGCCCAATCAACTCCAGGCTGCAATTTTACCAGGTCAGTTGCACCCACTCCGATTAGATTTTTAAAGACAATCCCTAAAAAGAAATAGGCAATCAAATACATGGTAAAAGGTTTGATAGCCCAGTTGGCAAACAAAGTTAATCCTACCGGTTTGGGAGATTTTCCCGCCTTTAGTACTTCAGCAAAGTCAATCTTTACCATAATGGGATACATCATAAAAAACAGACAAATGGCAATGGGAATGGATATAACCGGTGCACCATTTACATAAATCGCCAAACTATCCAGAAACTGGGCTACACCGGGAGCTATTTTGCCAAAAATAATACCTGCTATAATGCATAGCAATACCCAAACGGTTAAATATTGTTCGAAAATATTTAATCCACCTTTATTTTCTTTAGCCATATTAAATCTCCTTTCTTACTGTCATACTGTCCAGATTAAATAAATGCCGCCCAGGATAACCAGCAGCCCGCATAATTTTTTTACTATAACCATTCCCTGGGAATCCTTATTCCAATTAAGATATCTCTGAATGACTTCGGTAAAAGTACCGGCAAAGACAATAACCGAACAATGCCCAATACCGTAAAAAAGCAGCAATAAAACCGCAAATAGGAACTGGGTTGCCGATACGGTAAATACAATTCCCAGCATAGGTGCCATATAGGCAAAAGTACAGGGTCCCAGGGCAATGCCAAAGATCAGACCTAAAATAAAAGCGGCTAATATGCCTTTTTTTCGGAAAACCGGTTGATTGGTTTTTCCTATAAACGGTATTTCAATTAATTCCAATAAATGAAGTCCTATCACAAAAAAGATGAGAGCAACAAAATAATTTCCATAAACACCAACATCGCCCAACATGCGACCCATTAAACCAGTTATAAGACCGATAACACCAATAGTTATCAATATTCCCACAGAAAAGGAAGTTGCCAACCAGAATGCCTTTTTGGTGGTCATTCTGCCCTGTTCCCCGATGAAGCCCACAATGAGAGGAATACTGGCCAGATGACAGGGACTGAGTAATATACTTAAAACTCCCCAGATCAGTGATGCGGTTAAAGCGAAAAGATAACTTGATTGCATTAATGTGTTTAGCCATTCAAAAATTACTACAGACATTATTTAACTCCCTGTTGTTGTAACACCTTAATCACTTCCTCTTTAGACAAGAAACCCAGATGTCGAAAATATTCATTGCCGTCCTTATCCAAAAAAACCTGCGTTGGTATTGCCCTGACTTGATATTCCTGGATATATGGCTTACCTTCCGGGGTTTTAAGATCATGAAAAACTACTTCTACCTGTTCTTTATATTCTTCAGCAATCTCTTCTAAAATAGGCTGACATCATATCTAGGTTGTACATCCAGCAAGACCCTAATTCAGAAGGTTGTATAATATTAGCTGAAATATTCATGGTCTTCACCAAACAACTCTCTTTGTTTCTGGCAGGATTATTAAAGCATTGATTTCAAATCAGATATTTATAACACACAGTCAAAACTACCGTAAAAATTAATAAATCATTGACTTTTTGTTTTTCATAAATTTACCTCTCTTATTCCTTGTCTAAATTATGTGTTATACTATCAAATTACTAAAGATGATTTTTAATATCTAGCTTCTTTGTCTTCACAGCAGTTGTATTCCCTTGTAGTGTTGTGTGATTAATTCCAAATTGTTTTAATAAGATTGATTCGATTTTACTCCGTAAGATATCTGCCTTGCTTAAGCTAATATCCTTCTTCACATCAATATGGCCTTCGAAAACCTGTTTTCATTTTGCTCTGCCATACATGAACCAGCCAATTTGGTCTTCCACTTCTGAATATTACCTCTATTACTTCTTTTATTTTCATATTAATATCTGCCGGTGTTTTTCCATTAAAATTGCAACACTCTCTTTAAATATCAAATCCTTCTTTGAGTACCAGGCACCAATCATAAAGTGTATTGAATCGATAATGGTAATATTATAATAATGAATCAATATGCCTGTAACTCTAAAGATGAAGAGAATCAGAAAAAAGATGAATATATGCTGATCTGATATTCTGTCCTATCTTTACAACTCCGGCTTTCAGCAAAAAAACCGAAAGAACATTAGCCGTTAAACCAACCAATGCGACTATAATCATTAATCAACTCTCTATTTCCTGAGGATTATGTATACGCAGATAAGCTTCTTTAAATAAAAAGAAAGAAATAGCTATAAGAAAAGAAGAATTAAATAAAGCAGCAAGAATTTCAGCCCTTTTATAGCCAAATGTATTGGCTAGTGTATTATTCCTCTTCCCTAATTTGATAGCAACAAAGCTGATTATCACTGATATACCGTCACTAAAATTATGCAGGGCGTCTGACAACAGGAAGGCTTCCTGAAAGCAACCACTCAACAACCTCTACCAGGGTTATGACAAAATTTAATACCATCACAATAATAAGGTTTTCTTCTTTGAAATGACTATGATGGTGATAATGAGGCTCGCTCATATTTCCCCTTTTCTTTTTTAAAATATCCTTATTTATTTAACAAGAACCACAGGAACAACCTGTATTTTTGTTATTACCCTGTTCTTTCTTTGATTGTGCTTCAGATACAATGCCTTGTTTGATCTGCTGGCTGACTACATCGATAATTTCTTCGCTTACTGTTGTTTGTACTTTTCTAGCCACATTTCAGTTGTATAAGACTCAGCAGGTTTTACACCAATATTCTCCAGAGTTTTTCTGGCACAAGCGACTGAACATCCATCTACTGTAACATTCTCATCTGCGCTTTTTGCGGATGCTATTGTCCCGGATATGCCAGCACTTATTGAAGCAAGGCAGGTCATCTTACCATACCCCTCTATAGTCAACTTCCTGGCAACTTTATCTGCTATTTCACCTACATCGACACAACCGGAACAGGAATAAATCAATCTTGTTTTTATATTGCCGCAACATTCTCCCATTTTAAATCTCCTAATTGATTATTTTTTCTCTTCAATCCAATTCATAATATCCTGCTTGCTGGGAATCTTGCCTGCTACCTTCACTTCTCCGTCAATCACCAGGGCAGGTGTCATCATTACACCATATTCGGTAATCTTTTCCAGTTCTTCAACTTTTATGATTTCTGCATCAATACCCAACTCTTCAACTGCCTGTTGAGCGTTTTGGGTAGTTTTTTTACATTTGGGACATCCCATCCCTAAAATTTCAATCTTCATAACTTTCTCCTTTAATTTTTTTAATTTATTGAATAATACTTCCATAAACCATGCCACTGAAAGTAGCCATAATCACTACCAGGACAACGTAAATAAAAGTCTTCTTTGTGCCAACTACACTGCGGATAACCAGCATATTAGGTAAACTCAATGCCGGACCGGCAAGTAATAGTGCCAATGCAGGTCCCTGTCCCATACCTGAACCAATAAGACCTTGCAGGATAGGTATCTCTATTGAGGGTAGCAAAATACATAAATGCTCCGATAAGGGAGGCAAGAAATTTGCCATAAAAGGAATTCCCACCCACCAGATAGGCAACAAAACGGGAAGGATCAAACCTTCCTCTCCCCGGTCTGCTTAGTAACAGCCCGGCAAAAAGATACCTAAAAAGCAGTGAGTAGAATCTGCTGGGTAAAGCTCCAAGAAGATTCCAGCCAGGGAATAATCTCCTGTTTTTGAAACCAGTTAACAATGATGTAGATAAAAAGCAGGACAAAAGCAATAGCCAAATACCACTTATATTGGAATATTAAAGCCCATGGAAACTTTGGTCTCCCCACCTGAGGTTTAGCCCAATTGGCAAAGACCATAAATCCCGATCATGGATATAAAATATAGAAGATTCTGCAAACCACTTCTGCTATCAGAATCGTCTTTACTGATTCCAAATTGCAATTCTCCATTAGCTTGCCTTTCTCTCTCTTCGGAAAGAAAGATAGAAATGCATGCAAAGTCCGATAATTACACTGAATATCACTGCCCCAAAAGCTCTGGCTAATCCTATCTACTTGACTAATACTCGTGCAGTTAAAATTATTGCAAGTATGTTTATGGCAGGTCCTGAATATAGAAAAGCCATAGCCGGTCTAATCCGGCTCCTTTTTTTGTAGATACCTGAAAATAAAGGTAACACTGTGCAGGAACATACGGTTAGTACAGAGCCTGAAAGAGATGCTACAAAATAAGCTAATACTTTATTGGTTTTAGCCCCTAAATACTTTAAAACTGCATTCTGATCCAGAAATTGATAGATGGCACCGGCAATCAATGCCGGAACCAAACTAAAGAATGTAACATGCTCCCAGACATACGCCAACATAGCCAGGGCTTCAAAGATTGGATTACGGAATCCAAGGCTTTCCAAAGGTAAGAAATAGAAAAGCAGGAATCCACCTATTATTACAAAAACTTTAACTGATTTTTCATTTTAATATCTTCCTTCTTATTAAGTGTAAACTAAGATTATATAGCTTTTTTGCTATATAATGAAGAAAAAATTTTTTTAGTTTATTGGTACTTACATATATTTACATAAAATATCTCTGCTTGTATTTTTTGCATTTTCCATATCCTGGACAACTACAGGATCATTGTGGAGCCAGCCGCTTAGATTTCCTATTAAGATTCGGGTATATTCATCTCCACTGCGGTTAATAAAATACTCATGCCATTGGCCATCCTGTCGGCTATCTATTAAATTCGCTTCCTTTAATTTCCTCAAATGTCTTGATATGCTGGGCTGACGAATCCCAATTATATGGGTTAATTCACAAACACACATGGGCTTATATTCAAGTAACTTTAAAATCCTAAGCCTATTTTTATCTGATAACATATTACGTCTGGGACAATCTATCACTATTAATATCCCAGCCGGAGAAGAATTTCAAGCTGAAGTACAGATAGATGAAAGCCAATTAAAGGAAGGCGAATTTCGTAAGGCTATGCGCATGATGACCAATGATCCCCAAAATATGAGAGTCTTTATCCGTATCATGGGGAATATTGAATAAAATTATCTCTAAACTATAAAAGGGAGCAATAATATGAATAATAGCAATAAACAATGTGGATGTAATATTCCGACAAAGGAAGAAAATTTAAAACAGAATAACGCTAACCTGAAAACACTAAATATCAAATGGCAAAGATTGGTCACTGAAGGAGAAACCTGTCCCAGATGTGGAAATACAGAACAGGAACTTGATAAGGCAATAGATAAACTCAAACAAGCACTTACACCTCTGGGAATTGATGTTAGTCTGGAAAAAGAAGAACTGAATATTCCAAAATTTAAGAAAGATCCATTACAATCAAATCGTATTTGGATAAACGGACACCCGATAGAAAATATCATCAATGGAAATGTGGGCCAAAGCCCATGCTGTGATGTATGTGGGCCCTCAGATTGCAGGACTGTTGAAATAAACGGGCAGATTTATGAAACAATACCTTCTGACCTGATTATACAAGCTGGATTAGCTGCAACTAATCAGATTCTTAATCTAAAAAGAGAAAACTGCTGTTAAAAGAGCTGTTCTCCTATAATTTAATAGTTTGTTATTATGAAAACAAGGCATTAAAAACCATAAATATTGCTGCAGCAATAGTAGTATAGGCAAATATTTTCTTTAACTTGGCAGGTTTTGTCTTGATAGCAAAATTACCTCCCAATAACCCTCCTAAAACCGCAATGCATGCAAATAGAACAGCTCTCTCGGGTTCAAAATGCCCCTGGGAAGCATGACCGATAAATCCCATGATAGCAGTAGCAGCAACCATTGCAGAAGATGTGCCAACAGCAATATTCATTGGTACTCCACAGAATAAAACCATTAATGGAACCTTGAATGAGCCGCAGGATATACCAACCGCACCAGCAGCCAGACCCGCAAGTGCAGTAATGGGGATAGTTAGCCAAAGGTTAACCACATATTCTTGTCCCTGGAACTTTCGATGCCAGTAACCAAATTTCTTTTCTAGTAGTACTTTTCTCTCTTTCATTTTTATCAACATAAAAAAACCAGCCAATACAAGTAAACCTGCCAGTACCAATTTTAATCCAGTACTACTTGCATACTCAGAAAAATACCCTCCAAAAAAAGCCATAATATCTGTTGGGGGGTCTATAACCAATGCAAGCTTCCAATCAACTAATTTATTTTTTTGAAAGATTAACATACCGGCAAAGGCAGTTAGCATTAGAATAAACTGCGCTGACGTTGCTGCCTGATGCATAGCTTGACCGGCTGCAACCAGGACTAAGACATAAAAATTGCCTCCACCCCGACCAGTTATGGTCATCAATACTGCAATTGCAAATATGATAATGCTAATTACCACTAAATTCATTTTTCTTCTTTCTTTTTCAATCTATGATTAAATAATTATCTTATAATAAGTTCTTAAAAAAATATTGTAAAACAGTTTTTAAGAATATATCTTCCAAGATATCAATGTCAAATATTTTTAGATACATTAAACTTTTTCCCATTTTTTTGTATTTTGCCCCATTTTTTGCTTTTACAGTATAGAAACATAGAAACTATCGTTTCAGTTTTTAGTTATTAGTTTTCAGTTTTTAGTAAAGACAAGAATATGGGTATAAGCGACTGAGGCTACTGGATTAGTCGTTAGTTGCTGGTAGTTAATATTTAGTAAATAAATGAAAATTAAATTCATGATTGTAGAAGTACTAATATTGTAATTTTTCGTCATTGCGAGACGAGTTTTAACTCGTCGTGGCAATCTCATACTTTTGTTCCCGCATTTTTCTTTGCTAAATAATAACTGATAAACAATATTTGATTTGACCAAAAACAAAAAACTAAAAACTATAAACTTTACCCACAATTATTACCCGCAATCAAAAAAAAGGAGGTGAGAAAATGCCAGTAGTAGTTGTTCCTTACGACTCTGTTTTACAACTCAGGTTGGTTACCGGAACAGATCCTGAATCCGGAAGTCCTATAATCAAAACCAAGAGTTTTAACAAAGTCAAAGATTCGGCGGTTGAACAGGATATTTTTGATGTAGCTAATGAATTAGTCAGTTTGCAGAACTACAGTCTGGATGAAGTCAGACTTCGCCAAACGTCTCAGCTCACATCTTAGTAAAAAGTGATAAAAGCAAATCATGAAAGTTTAAAAATACAGAAAGGAGGAAAACATGTCTACCACACTTGGTGATGTTACCAGTTATAAAAGGCTCTATATGCAATTTAGAGATAATGAAGATAATTTAGTCAACTTGACCCTGGATAATCCCAAAAACCTGGATGACGGAGATTATGCCGATTTGGCAGCACAGGATGCGGCTATTGAGGCAGTAATGGATACCATTCTCACTAAAAACATTTTCCAAAACAAGGGAAATGATTTAGTTGAAAAAGTGAATGCCCGAATCCTGGATTACCAATCCACCGATGTAATGGACGTATCCTAATAGTCAGTGTTTACCCGGATACAGAGAAAAAGTAATATGTTAACTGCCGGAAACCTTTGCTGGTTTCCGGCTGATTATATCTTGAGACATTGATAGAGTAAAAAAGTTAATCTACCAAAGAATAAGGAGTAAAAAATGATACAAACTTTATTAAGTAAATTCCTATTGGAAGGCTTACTTGCTTTGGCTGTTTCTATCGGTTTCGGTTTTTTAAAAAACAAATGGGGAAATGATCGGGCAGAAACCATCAAAGAAGCCTTGTTGACTGCTATGCTCTGGGCTGAAGAAGAATTCGGTATTGGACAGGGTAATAAAAAATGGGAAGAGGCCTGGAATAAACTGCTGGAAATTCTAGAAGACAAGAAGATAACACTAAAAGCACAGGAAACAAGAGAACTGCAAAGCATGATGAAAGCCAATATCAATCGGGTCAATCAGGAACACTATGAATCAATATTAAAGAAAAAAGCTTTTCAGCAACCAGCAAGATTATCAAAAAACGATGTGGTTGAATATCCTTAAGATGCTTATGATAAACTCAATTAATCACATTCGAGTAGGAGAGTATTTCTGTTTGGATGAGTTTCAATGCCCTTGCTGTAAGAAGATAATGCTACATCCACTGCTGTTACAAAAATTGAAAGGATTAAGATATAAGCTTGCCAAACCGGTAATTATTACTTCCGGTTATCGCTGTCCTTCCTATAATCTGGAAGTCGGTGGGGTAAAAAGCAGTTATCATCTCCTTGGTATGGCTGCGGATATTTATGTGCCTGGAATTTCCCTGACCAGCTTATTAAAATTTGCCGAAGAAATCGGTTTTAAGGGAATCGGAAGTTATCCTGAACGCAATTTCCTGCACCTGGATATCCGCCCTACCAGGCAAGCACGCTGGCAGGGATAATGTTATGAAAAAGGAGAAACAATAAGATGGACATGACCAATTTAACAGAACTCATTGCCAATCAGGGGTTCCCTATTGCCCTCTCTATTTTTTTAATTTTCCGAATTGACCGTTTTATGCAGCAGCTGGTTTCCACTCAGAAAGAAGGTTACCAGCAGATTTTTAAACAGGTTTCCATTGTGCAGAAGACTTTGACACAATTGAATCAGCAAAACCGTGATTATTATTCCCTTTATTGCACAGAAATTCAAAGAGAATTGGCCGGCATTAAAGCCCGTAATCGAGTAGGAGGAAAATAATTAATTTATTTTCCGTCCTCTCAAACCACCGTACATACCGTTCGGTATACGGCGGTTCGTTAAGAATGAGTTACTTGTACATATCTCTCTGTAAGATTACTTAAGTATGCACTTTCACTGTTTCTTTGGTTATCTGACGCCGAAGGAATACTAAGCGCTTTTCCAATATCTCCGGCTTCCAGCCTTACCTCATGGAACTAGCCTTCCTAAGAAGTTGTCTGCTTTTATGGTATTTCTCTCGAGTCTTTCCAACCTTCCGAAACCTCTTAACGTTCAGCCCTTCAGATAGCTCTCAATATCATTCAATACCATCCTAATATGGCATCTGCTGACTTCTGACAGTTCAGGCACACATCACTGTGTGGGTTGTTGCTTCTAAATGCATATCCACAACTTATCTACCAGACCTCCCCGGGTAAGAACGATAACTTTCCTTTCATATATCCAGCAGATTTACTGTATGGGATTCGTGTAGTGTAGGACTTTGTTTTGTTTAGCAAACTCGTCCGTCCCAAACCAGCCTTATATCTGCTTTTTGTCCATCAGACCGAGATTTTGCCTCCGGCTTCCTTCAGATTCCACCTCACGGTGGACACCCTTGCCTTTGG
>JAGYIZ010000031.1 GCA_018402425.1 Candidatus Atribacteria bacterium
CCCATTGGACCTTTAAGCCTAAATAATTTGGTATCCCTGGTTAATGCAGTAACCGGTTGGAATACCAGCTTATTTGAGTTACTGAAAGTAGGAGAAAAGTCAAATACCATGGCCCGCTGCTTTAATCTCCGGGAAGGCTTAACCAACAAAGATGATAAACTTCCTGATAGATTTTTTGAAGCCTTTACCAGTGGTCCTTTAAAGGATAAGGCCATTGACAAAGAGGAGTTTGAGAAGGCAATCAAAACTTATTATGCCATGCAAGGCTGGGATGAAAACGGAGTTCCTACAAAGGAGAAGTTGGCAGAATTGGATCTGGATTGGATTGAATATAGAGGATAAATGAAAAAAACATTATGCTTAATATTAATTTTGATATTTATTCTGCCGATACATAACTACATCTCGCTTTCAGCTACTATTAATGTACGGGAATATCTTGAAGGTAAATTTCCGGCTATCTTCACTATATATCTTGCTTCTCTGGAAGAACTTGATGATGATGAAATAGAATTTATCGACTTATTGGAAGAATTACCGGAAGAGGAACAGAGGGTTTACATAAAGGAGGTTTACGAAAAAGGATTTTCTCTGGAACTTTTAGAAAAATTGAAGAGCTGGCAGAAAAAAGCGGAAAAAATATTTTTAAATGTAGCATACCCTGCACAGGAAGAACAGATGATATGGAACAGCCCATTGTATGTCTTTGGGTCAACTAACCCTTCATCGGAAATGAAGGTAACAGTAAATAATGAAGAAGTACAAATATTTGATTATAGGACTGGTAATTTCCTTACTCTGGTAGAGGTACCGGAAGGTGAGAGGCTTCCAATTATTGTTACTGCCAGCATTGGAAAAGAGAGGATTTCAATTGAGAAAACAGTTATTTATCCGCAAGTATGGGAGAAAATACCGGTTAGTACGTTAGCTATTCATCCTACCCGGATGCAACCCCAGCAACATCAAATACTCACCGAAGGTGATGAGTTAAGAGTGATGTTCCAGGGGAGTCCGGAAGCTGAGGCAACTTTTCAAATTGGTGATAATTCAAACAAAGTGTTTATGGAAGAGCTTAATGATTCAAATTTACCTCTGGAAGGTAGAGGAATTTATATGGGGAGTTATACAATTCAAGAACAAGACATTCCCTCCTTAAAAGAAACAATGCCTCAAACCATCACGGTTACTCTACGAAGAGGAGATAAAGAAATTAGCAGAGAATTACCGGGCAAAGTTAGTTTTGCCTCTGATCTTCCATTAAGAATCATAGAAGTTACCGACAATCGAACCAAGATGCATCGAGTTAGAGAAAATTCTTTTGCTTTTCAGGGTTCTACCCTGGGCGGAGACGGTTTACCTACCCAGGTATTGGGTTACTATTTATTGCCGGGAACAATTTTTGAGGTTACCGGTATTGCCGGAGAATATCTGCGTGTAAATCTGGGTGTAGAAAAATATCTAATTCACAAAGATAATGTTCGGGAAATAAAAAATATAACAAAAAAGCCTTTTTCCGAACTTTCTAAAATTGGGTTAAATGAGACCAGTGATAAGGTAATATTGCGTTTTAATACCCGGGAACGCATCCCCTTTCTTATAAAAGACGAATCTCAACAGTTTAGCTTGGTTTTATATGGGGTTAAAAACAGCGATTATGTTGAATATGAAGGAGAAGCTCCTTCTCTACAAAAAATAAAAATAGAACCTCTTCGGAAAGAAGCCCCCAATGCAGTAGCGATAACTATGGAGCTTTATCAGTCTATAGTAGGTTTTGATTACCAGTGGGATAAAACTGAGTTGGTAATTAGTATACGAAAACCTCCTGAGATTTCAATGCATAATCCACTAAAGGGACAAACTATAGTTGTTGATGCGGGACACGGAGGTAGAGACCCAGGAGCTATAGGTCCTGGGGATATTCATGAAAAATTCGTTGTGCTGGAAATTAGTAAAATTCTAGCTAGTATGCTTGAAGATAGTGGTGCAAAGGTAATTATGACCCGCAACGAGGATGTATATGTTGACCTTACTGAACGTATTGACAGTGCAGTTAGACATAATGCTGATCTTTTTATAAGTATTCATGCCAATGGGCACGCTGTTGGTGCAGATGCTGTAAACTATCATGGCCATATGACCATTTATAACTATGGCTATAATCAAAAATTGGCTGAGATTATATTAGACAAGTTGGTAGAAAAAATTGGTCTTCCCCGAACAAGGGCCTGGAAAAGAAATGACCTGGTAGTGTTAAGATGTCCACAAATTCCCAGTATTCTCGTTGAGACTGCCTTTATGATGCACCCGGATGACAATTGGTATCTTCTGCAACCTGATTATCAAAGAGAATTTGCCGCAGCAATAATGGATGGCATTATTGATTATTTTTTAGCTTGCAATACAATGACAATTCAGTCATATAGAGGTAATTAAATACAAGGGTTTTCTTTTTTTAATTTTTATTTTTAGTTAAAAATATAAAGAACCAAATATTTATAAAATCTAATTGTATTATAGTTTAGGAAAGTGAATAAGGTTTTCATTGATACTAAAAGAAGGGACATAATAAGGTAGTAGAGGTGCTGACTTTACAGGAAATAGATTTATGCAAATAAAGAAGATTATTCGCTCTAAAAGAAGAACTATCAGTTTGCAAGTATGTGATGATGCTACTTTGATTGTTAAAGCTCCTTTAAGGGTTAAAAACAATATTATTCACCAGGTTATTTTAAAGCATCACAAATGGCTGGAGAGAAAGAAAGAAGAAATTCTCTCCAGAAACATAAAGTTTATTGAAAAGCAATTTGTCAATGGAGAGAAATATTTTTATCTGGGAAAGCTTTATCCGTTAAAGGTAGTTCAGAATAATGAAATGGAATGTCCTTTAATATTGAGTAATGGTTATTTTTATCTACAAAAAGATATATCCGATGGTAAAAGTGCCTTTATTATTTGGTATAAACAAGTAGCTAGAGAAAAGATATTACAAAGAGCAGATTGGTACTCTGGAAAAACAGGACTTCTATATAATAGAGTGAAAATCTCTAATGCCCAAAAACAATGGGGATCATGTACTAATATAGGTAATATAAGCTTTTCCTGGCGATTAATAATGGCACCGCTATCTGTAGTTGATTATGTGGTAATCCATGAATTAGTACATCTGATTGAAAAAAACCATTCCAAATCATTTTGGGATAAAGTCCAATTTTTTATGCCAGATTATAAGGTGCAGAAAAATTGGCTTAAGAAAAATGGATATTTACTGAATTTGTAATAAATACATTAAAAAGAGAAAAATATTTAGATATTGTAAAATATTAAGATATATAATATACTACACGCAATGTGCCATAGAAAGGATTAAGGAAGAACAGATGGAAAGAGTAAATAAGTGAATCTACTACTATTTAAAATTATTGCATTATTGATTTTATTTATGTTTGCCTTTTTTATTTCTGATTTCAGGAGTAAAAAAGGAATGGTCCTCCTTGTAAGCAAGAAACTAATATTTGCCATAAAAGTTTTTTATTTTGTTCCGATGTTTATTTATATGTATGTCATTATTAATCTGGAAAATATTTTTATTCATACATATATTGGGATTATTTTGAATTTTATTGGTTTGTTTCTAGTTACAAAAGCTAAAATTGATCTTGGAAAATACCATACCTGGACAGGACATATACTTTCTTCAACGAGAATCATTACCAATGGAATTTATGCTTTTATCAGACATCCCCTTTATACGGGAATTTATGCTTTTATTGCCGGAGCGATAACAATTAGCATAAAAAATCATCCATTTTCTTTTTATTCAATAGTGATTATTATGGCTTTTATTTTTTCTATCATGATCTTTTTGGCAATAACCGCCTTGAGAGAAAGCGATTTTTTGCATGAAAAATTTGGTGAAGATTTTATAGACTATAAAAAACAAGTTCATGCTTTCCTTCCCATCAGAAGATACAGTTTTGATGAAGAATCCTGATAATAAAAAAAATCTAATTTTATAGATGATTTGTTCGTTGTACTATTTACACACACCCTTGCCATGCTTATCTTTAAATAATTTCTTGATTTTGCCTTTATATTAATTATAAAATAGTAGAGTAGAAAAATTTTTGTATATTAAATACTCAAAGTTTCCAAGCCTTTCCGGGAAAGTGGAAATGTTGTTTTGATTATGATTATAGATAGTATGAATATGGTGAGCTAAAAGATGCATAATATTTATATTTTAGGACATAGAGGTGCTTCGGGAACGGCTCCTGAAAACACGGAAAGTGCTTTTAAAAAAGCTTTACAAAGTGGTGCAGATGGAGTTGAACTGGACGTTCATTTAACGAAAGACAAAGAATTAGTAGTTATCCATGATGAACGCGTTGACAGAACAACCAACGGTACTGGTTATGTTAAAGACTTAACATTAAGGGAAATTAAAAAATTAGATGCCGGAAAATATTTCTCTCCCCAATTTGCCGGGCAGAGAATTTTAACATTAGAGGAAGCATTAGAGTTGGCCAGAAGTTTTAAGTTAATTAATATTGAAATTAAAAATATTATAATAAAATACAAGGATATAGAAAGAAAATTATTAAGCACAATAAAAAAGATGAACTTAGAGAGCAAGATCATATGCTCTTCATTCAATCATTATAGTATTGCACTGATAAAACAGTTAAGTCCCGACATTAAAACAGGATTGCTCTATGTTTCAACCCTGTACCAGCCATGGATTTATGCTGAGAGAATAGGTGCTGATGCAATACATCCTTATTACTGTAGTGTTTCATCAAATATTATTAAGGAGTGCCACAGGAATAAAATAAAAGTAAATGTATGGACAGTAGATGATAGAGATATGATAAAAAAGATGATAAAGAATCAGGTAGATATTATTATTACAAATTATCCTGAGATAGCATTAGAAATATTGAAACATGCAGAGAAGTCAAAATAAATACTTTTATAAGACGCTATTAAGACATTATAGTAGTTTTAAATAGATTATTTCTAAAATTTGTTTAGGATGAGTATAAAATTCAGAAAATAGAATAGTTTTTGACAGAATAAAGAGTTATAATATATGATATATTAGATTACAGATATAAATCATGTCTCTGAATTTAAAAACTTAAAAGCTTTGGATTAATGGTAAGACTATAGTTATTTCTTTAATTTAATGCATTTATTTTAAATTCTATTAAGACAATTCTATGCTTTGTTTAGCTAATGCAATTAACATAAATAGTAAGGGAAATAATAAAGCAAATATTCTTCAGCATTGTTGTACACTAACTGAATAGAAGAATTTATATAATTGGAGGTGATATAGAAAACATTTATACAATACAACATGGTGACTAGTTGAAAAGATTAATATTTAACGTGATTTTAATTTAATTAAAAGGAGAAAAGAAATGAAAAAAGCTTTATTTATTTTGGTGTTAGCTGTATTTATGATTGTTATCGGCAATGCAGCTCTTGCGCAAGATGTGGTTAAATTTGGAATTTCTGAGCCTATGACCGGTGCAATGGCAACAGGTGGCGAGCTTTGTATGAGGGGATACGAACTTGCCCATGAGCAAAACCCCACAGTATTGGGAAAACCGGTTGAATTAGTCTTGGTTGATAATAAGAGTGATAAGGTTGAAGCAGCCAGTGCGGTTTCCAGACTCATTGAGAGAGACGATGTAGTGGGAGTTTTTGTCAGCTATGGTAGCGGTATGGCAATTCCGGGCGGAGAAGTTGCCGATAAAGCGGGAATCCCGATGATTTCCGGTACTGCAACAAATCCGTTAGTTACCCAGGGAAAAGATTTTGTTTTCCGTGCCTGCTTTATTGATCCTTTCCAGGGTGAAGTAATGGCCCGTTATACTTACAATGATCTGGGAATTACCAAGGCAGCACTTTTGGTTGACATAGCCCAGGATTATTCAGTGGGTTTGGCAAATTTCTATAAAAAGACATATGAAGAATTAGGTGGAGAAATAGTCAGTGATACGAAATATAATACTGGTGATCAGGATTTTAGTGCCCAATTAAGTCAGATTATCAACTCAGGAGCGGAAGCGCTTTTCTTCCCCGGTTATTTTGGTGATGTTGCCTTAATTGCAATCCAGGGGAGAGAATTAGGATATGAAGGTATGTATTTAGGTGGTGATACATTGCATAATCCGGTTTTGATAGAATTAGCGGGAGAAGCTGCTGAAGGTTTAATTGCCAGTACTTTTTTTGCTGAAGACCAGCCACTTAATCCTGAAGGTGAAAAATATGCTGAACTTTTCAGAGAAAAATATGATTTAACCCCGGATGCTGTAGCCATTCTTACCTATGATTCTTATAATTTAATGATTGATGCCATTGAAAGAGCCGGTTCATTGGATCCGGTTGCTATCAGGGATGCTCTAGCAGAAACTAAGGATTTCCTTGGTGCAGGTGGGTCTATTACGATAAATGAAACCGGTGATGCAGTTAAACCTGCAGTCTTAGTAAAAATTGTAAACGGGGACTATGAATATTTTGATACCGTTAACCCCTAATGCAATAGATAATTAGTTTATGCTGTAGAGAGAAGAGATAGAATTAAATTCTATCTCTTCTCTTCTGTCTACAGTAAAAGACTTTAACGTCCAATTTCTATTAAATTTAACGTTCAATATATATCTGTTGTTTTAAAATACTTATTTAATGACAATTCTAAGTAATTATAAGGAGAATGCTATGTCACTAAATTTATTCTTGCAGAATGTAGCGAATGGCTTATCCCTGGGAAGTTTATATGCTTTAATTGCCATAGGTTACACTATGGTCTATGGCATCTTAAGATTAATAAACTTTGCCCATGGAGAAATTTTTATGCTAGCACCTTATTTTCTTTATTTTGGATTCCTGATTTTTAATTTACCCTGGTGGGCATCAGCTGTAGTTGCTATAATTTTAACTGCTGTAACCGGAATGTTATCTGAAAGGATTGCCTATAGACCCTTACGGGATGCTCCCAAGATTTCTGTCCTGATTTCAGCAATTGGGGTATCTTTCTTTCTACAGAATTTAGCCATCGTGGTTTTTTCCGGAATTCCCAGATCCGTTCATCGTCCTGAATTTTTCAAAACTTTGTTCCAGTTTGGTGGAATTCGTATACAATCAACGCTTATTGCTTCGGTAATTGTATCTGCCATATTTTTGGCCCTATTAATATATATCGTTTATAGAACAAAGACCGGTTTGGCTATGAGGGCAATATCTTCAGATATTGAGACATCCAGATTGATGTCGGTTGATGTTAATAGAACCATAGCTATTACCTTTATGATTGGTTCTGCCCTGGCAGCGGTAGGTGGTATTTTATGGGGATTAAGATTTCCGCAATTATTCCCCTGGATGGGTATGATACCTGGATTAAAGGCTTTTATTGCAGCCGTGGTTGGAGGAATTGGAAATATACCGGGAGCGATGCTGGGTGGTTTAATTTTGGGAATGTCCGAAATATTGTTTGTTGCTTTTTTGCCGGCATTATCAGGATACAGAGACGCCTTTATCTTTTTAATACTAATTTTAATCCTACTATTTAAACCTGATGGTATTTTAGGCAAAAATGTACAGGAAAAGGTGTAGTATAATGAAAAAACAAAATGCAAAAATATTTACCATATTAGCTTTAATTGTATTGGGGATATTAGTGTATCTTGCCCAAAGTTATTTAGATGCCTATAAACTAAGGATTCTTAATCTTAGTGCTATCTATATTACTTTAGGGGTAAGTTTGAATTTAATTTACGGGTTTACCGGTCAATTTTCCCTTGGTCATGCCGGGTTTATGGCCATTGGTGCCTATGTCACTGCCTTGTTAGTGCTTCCTCCTTATTATAAGGAGATGATTTTTATCATTGAACCTTTAGTCTGGCCATTTTCGGTAATGCATACACCTTTTATAATTGCCTTATTCTTTAGTGGGTTAATTACAGCTATTGCAGCGCTTCTAATCGGGTTGCCTGTGTTGAGACTCAAGGGTGATTATTTAGGTATAGCTACATTGGGGTTTGCTGAGATTATTAGAATCGTTGCCAATAATATTCCTCATATAACTAATGGTGCATTGGGAATTAAAGGGATTCCGGAGTTTACAAATCTTTGGTGGACAATAGGTGTGGCTGTTTTTACTATTTATATTATAAAAGGATTGATAAACAGTAGTTACGGACGAGCTCTGATGGCAATAAGAGAAAATGAAATTGCAGCTGAGGTTGTAGGTATTAATCTTACCTATCATAAAGTAATGTCATTTACCGTGGGCGGTTTTTTTGCCGGAGTTGGCGGGG
Organism: Candidatus Atribacteria bacterium; assembly: GCA_018402425.1. Classification (GTDB taxonomy): domain Bacteria; phylum Atribacterota; class Phoenicimicrobiia; order Phoenicimicrobiales; family Stramentimicrobiaceae; genus Oleincola; species Oleincola secundus. Next base: position 8,325 of record JAGYIZ010000031.1, read on the forward strand.
GGTTATTTGCCTGTCTGCTAACGACCATTGACCCGAAGGCATTTATGTTCTTAATGACTTTTAATATTTTGATTGTGGTAGTGCTTGGCGGTTTTGGCAGTATTACCGGAACAGTAATTGCAGCCTTTTTATTTAATTTCTTTTTGGAATACTTGCGCCCCATAGAAGCAGGCTTCAATATTGGATCAATTGAAATTCCCGGTATACCCGGATTAAGGATGGTAACTTTTGCGGCTCTTATTCTGATTATTATATTGTATAAACAAAAAGGTTTATTAGGAGGTGTCGAGTTTTCGTGGGAAGGATTTTTTCAATTTTTTAGCAGATTATTCTCTAACAAGAACTCATCTGAAGGGAGTGCCACATAATGGATTTATTAAATGTAAACAGTATAACGATGAAATTTGGTGGTTTAACAGCTGTAAATAATTTCAAATTAAAGGTTGAACCTGGAGAGCTTATTGGGTTAATTGGTCCAAACGGAGCCGGAAAAACGACCGTCTTTAATATGATTACCGGATTATATACTCCCACAATAAATAAGATTTATTTTCAAGATAAAGATATCACAGGGGTGAAACCCGATAAAATTGCCAGAGAGGGTATTGCCCGAACCTTCCAGAACTTGAGGCTTATGGACAATTTAACAGTAATTGATAATGTCATGATAGGTTTTCACCTTCATCTGAAATCAAACCTTGTATCGGCAATTTTTAAATTTCCGGGTTATGCACGTGAAGAAGAAAGTATTTACGGTAGATCAATGGAATTGTTAGAGAAGGTGGGTCTAGAGAGTTACAAATTGGCGAAAGCCGGTAGCCTCCCTTATGGGCAGCAGAGAAAATTAGAGATTGCCCGAGCCTTGGCCACACAACCTAAGCTTTTACTTTTAGATGAGCCGGCAGCCGGAATGAACCCTCAAGAAACCAGGAAATTAATGAAATTTATTCAGAAGATTCAGGATGATTTTAATTTGACTATTTTTTTAATAGAACATGATATGAAGGTAGTCATGGGAATCTGTAAAAGGATCTTAGTCATGGATTATGGGGTTACCATTGCGGAGGGGAATCCCAAAGAAATTCAAAATAGTCCTGAGGTTATTAAGGCCTATTTGGGGGTAGAGGCGAACTATGCTTAAGATAAACGATTTAAATGTTTTTTTTGGTGGTATACATGCCTTAAAAGGAATTACATTTAATGTTCCTAAAGGGAAAGTCATAACTTTGATTGGAGCAAATGGTGCAGGTAAAAGTACCACTTTAAGAACTATATGTGGTTTGATTAGGCCACAGGTAGGCGAAATCAGGCTTAATAATCAGTTAATTAACAATGTTAATGCTGATAAGATTGTTAAGAAGGGCATTGTATTAATACCGGAAGGAAGAAAAATATTCCCGAATTTGACAGTTCAGGAAAATTTAGAATTGGGTGCTTTTGCCCGGACGGATAAAGTGGAAATTGAGAAAGACTATCAATGGATTTATGAATTATTTCCTAGGGTTAAAGAAAGATTATGGCAAAAGGGTGGCACCCTATCAGGTGGAGAACAGCAGATGTTAGCTATTTCCAGGGGATTAATGTCACGTCCGAAACTTTTAATGATGGATGAGCCATCTTTGGGTTTAGCACCATTGTTAGTAAAAGAAATTTTCGATATTATTGAACGGATTCACCAGGAGGGCATGACTGTTCTTTTAGTTGAACAAAATGCTTTTGCTGCATTAAAAATTTCTGATTATGCTTATGTGTTGGAGACCGGTAAGGTTGTTTTACAGGGAGCCGGAAATGAACTTCTACAAGATAAGAGAGTAAAAGAAGCTTATCTGGGAGAATGATATTTATGCTATGGGGTTAGAGTTAGATATTAACAGGCTAACCCCATATTTATCTAACTATGAATTACCACCTTCTAAGAAGGTGGTAATGTTAAATAAATTGGTTTTACCATGAAAAAGACGAAGATAAGCTATATGACAATTTTTTACCAGAAGTTCAATCTAGGAAGTAGTATTGCTAAGAAAAAACTAAACCTCTTTAAGAGGTTCTTAAAGCCATCCGTTTTGCGGGTGCGATATTTACTGAGTATAATTTGTTTAAATTTATTATATTAAAATTTAAGTAGGTTATACTCAATTGTATTTATAAATAGTATTGTATTATTATATCGAATTAGGAGAATAATTGATGAATTATATTTTAGGAATTGATATAGGCACCCAGGGTATAAAAGGAGTCATTGTTAACGAGAAATTGGAGCCAATTGCAAGGGGTTATGTTGAACATCATTATTTGCAGCCACGCCCAAATTGGTACGAACATGATGCTGAGGAAATATGGTGGGGCGGATTTAAAAAAATGGTGCAGGAATTATTGAGGCAGATTGATTTTGATACGAAAAATATAATTAGTGTCGGGTTTAGCGGTTTAGCGCCTTGTTTTCTACCTGTTGACAAAAAGGGGGAGCCTCTTCGAAACGCCATTCTTTATGGTATTGACACTCGTGCCAAAAAAGAAATTCAGCATATATATCAGGAGCTTGGTGAAGAACGAATTTTTCAGTTAAACAAACAATCGATTACCAGTCAGACAGTTGGCCCAAAGATGATCTGGTTTAAGAACAATGAGCCTGAGAACTTTAAGAAAATGGCAAAATTTTTTACCACCACTAACTATATAGCCTACAAGTTAACTGAAAAATATGTTATCGATCATTCCCAAGCATCTCAATTTGGTCCTTTTTATAATTTTGATAAACATTCATGGGACAAAGAGATGTGTGATTTATTCGAGATTCCCTTTGATATTTTTCCGCCTATAAAGAATTCTACAGAGCAAGCAGGGACTGTTACCGCCCAGGCAGCGGCTGAAACGGGTTTAAAAGAAGGAACTCCCATTATGATAGGGACTGCTGATGGATTTGCTGAAGTTTTTAGTACAGGAGCTTTTGAGAAGGGTGAAATAACTTTAATTTATGGTACCACAGGTCTTATTATTATTAATACTGACAAATGTCCGGTTCTGAAAGAACTATGGATTGTTCCCCATCCTATTGATTTTACTCAATATTTGGCTGTTGGCGGTACTGTCGCAACCGGAGCATTAACTAAATGGTTTCGCGATAATTTTGGTGAAGTAGAAAAGGTAATGCATGAGAGGATAAAGACAAACGCTTATGATTTATTGATTAAGCAGGCTGAAGAGGTTGAGCCAGGTTCATCAGGATTAGTAGTTCTACCTTATTTTAGCGGAGAAAGAACACCAATAAATGATCCCCTGGCAAGAGGGATGATATTTGGATTAACGGTTTATCATAACCGGGCACACATCTATCGTTCTTTATTAGAGGCAGCAGCTTACAGCTTTAATCATCATATTGAAGTTTTTAGAGAACATCAATTTGATATATCTAAAGTAATTGCTTGTGGGGGAGGTACAAAAAGTCGTTTGTGGACCCAGATAGTAAGTGATGTAATAGGTTACAATCAGTTTGTGCCAGGCTCCCCTCTCGGATCTGAGATTGGTTCTGCATATATGTCAGCTTATTCTATAGGCCTGATTAATAGTTTGGATGTATTAAAAGATATAATTGCTAAACAGGATACTAAAAAAATCCAATATAATAAAGATAATAATATGATTTATAAAAAATATTATCACATATACAGGCAGCTTTATTTAAATAACAAAGAAGCTATGCATGAAATTTCTAACTTGATGGAATAATTTTTATACTAAACAAGAATAATTATGATAAATAAAATAGTTTTACCATAAAGACGAAGATTTACTACCCGGAATATTTTTTGCATGATGTCATAGGGTAGAAGTACATTGCTTGGAGAGCAAAAATCGTTAAAAGGATGGATAAAAGATCAAGAGAAAAAGAGAATAAAAAAGGGCTAATTATTGAGATTTATTTTAACAATCCAACCGTCTTCATTTATGGAGTTATCTTGGGCAGGTGATGAGTTGCCAAACAAATAGAAGGTATTTTTGCTTTGAGCATGACTTCCCTGGAACACATCTTTATTTTCTCCACCAAAGGTTTTCTCCCATAACAGCTCACCATTTTCATCAATTTTAACAACCCAACCATCGCTTGCATCTTTGCCGGGCGTATGAGTGGTCCCGGTAATAATATAATTATCAGTTTTCCTTATTACTGTGTTAAAACATCTTTATTTTCTCCACCAAAGGGTTTCTCCCATAACAGTTCACCATTTTCATCAATTTTAATAACCCAACCATCTTGCCAGCCAGCTCCTTTTACTAGTATGTCAACAACTATAAACTTATTTGCATCTGATTTAATCATTTTATTTAATGCATTAATACCTTTATTGGTCTAAATTCTTTTTTTCATTCCCTAACACCCCATTTCTGTCAGTTTTTAAAATCCAGGATACACTTTTACTGAGATTTGCTGTTTGTGAATTTCAGAAACAAGAAAACCATCTTGCCTAAATAAAGGATACTTGTTGCCTTATCCTGATATAAATAATCATAGATTTTACTCCAAACAATATTTCCTTCTAAATCAGAAAAAACAACCATTGCATTCTCTTTCCGGATTGTCTGCTTTGGCTAAACCGGCTATGCCAAAACCATCTTCTTCAACATTAACCATGGCTGAAATTGAACTATTTCCATCAGTTAATGATTTTCCCATATAATATTAAGATTATAATCAATCATAGACACACACGACATCACCTGTTTCGTTACAGCTTGAACAGTAAGCCAGTTTTTCCCCGCCCACAATTATTTTTCATTAGGTGCTGGAATGATGGTATTTCCCGAATTATAATTACAAATACCAATAATTTCTCTTGAATTATTCACCATTGTTATCTATTTTTTAAAATCCAGATGGTTCCCGTGCATCTCCGGAAAGTAGGGCAGATATCCTACTGTTACAAAATGATGACCATTTGTTAGAGTTGCTAAATCCTGAATGATTTCAGTCTATCCTGACTAATTTTTCCCAGGAGGATATCAAGATTGGACTATCATATGATATTTATTGTGTAATAGGGGTATTAAATAGTATGAAACAAGATTATAAAAAATGATATTTTCATTAATTTTAAAACTATTTGTATTATATATAAGGCAAATCCTTAAGAAATCCCCTTTTTACATGACATTTATTATTTCATTTCTAATGCTAATATCAATTTTTCCATGGCTATTATTGATTGTGTCTCCGACAAGAAGAAGTGGTTTGATTATTGTGATCATGTCTGCAGGGATGGCTGTTTGCACTTTCCAGAAATCACTTTCCATTTGATTTCAAGTTCATCATCCAGATGTGCTACCCAATGGTAGAATAACACTCCACTGGAACTGTTTTTGGACAGTAAACGTATTTTTGACCAAAAATACTATATTCTTGTTATTCAATACAACCAAAGATTCTGCAAATTCGCTGTCTCTCTCGCCATAGGGTACCAAACCTTAAATCCACTATTATAATCCTAACTTGACTAACCAGGCATCTTTTCCGCCCGTACCTTTTGAATAACTATAGCCAATTAAAAAATAATAATTTTTATCACTGATGATTTGGAACAACTCATCATCCTGGCTTCCTCCCGGCACTTTTTCCCAGACTAGATTTCCTTCTGGGTCTAACTTGACCCAACAGGCATCTTTTCCGCCAGGCACCCCTTTGACCAGGTTGTGCAGAGCCAATAGATTATTATCACTATCATTAATTCAATGAATTATTTATCAGCATCATCACCGCCATAGGTCTTATCCCAGATTAACTGGCCTGTTTGGTCTGTCTCAAGAAACCAATAATCAGCAAAAACAATTCCATGCGACTCTGTCATCCTGCAATAAGATGGTTGTTATTCTTTTGTAGATTTTCTTTCCCTGGTCATTTTCTTCCCCGCTTGGTTTATCATTCACAATTTCACCATCTCTATCACAATTTAGGACCCAGAGGATCTGCTTGCCATTTCCCTTTGATTCAGTTGAACCTGTTATGGCATATCCACCGTCATCGGTTTTCTATAATACAACCCTGGTCATTTTCTTCCCCGCCAAAAGTTTTATCCCAGAACAATCTCACCCTGGTAATTTGGCTCTGAATGGTAGCAGCCAGTTAAAGAAAACAAGCAGGTGAGATAACTATTAATTTATTTTATGATACATCGATATTATGTTTTCATTTAAAAAAGGTAATCCAACTTTCCAATATGTATGAACAATAAAATATCTTACCATAAATATTAATTTGACATATTATTTTGAGAAAATATTCAATAAGTAGCCTTAAATAGTTAAGGAATTTTGAAATATTTCCGTTTCCATTTAGGTTAATGAAGATAATGCTTTAATTCTTTTTAACATATTGGGATGTGTGGTAAATAATTCCATCATTTTTTCAGATTGGCTTATCCTGATTTGTTTCCCCCTTAGATTAAGCAGTTCATGTTGTTCGATTGTACCACTGAGATTTCCATCCAGTTCTTTTAATTCTTTAATCTCCTGGTGAGCCCTGGCGACATCATTAAGGAAAAAAGCACGAAAACCTTCTACTTCACGGAGTTCCTGTTCACCTTTTTGATTTCCCTTAAAACGGGCTGAGCTATATACCAGTTTATAAAGGGCTGAAGCAAGTTGATGAGGTGGGTTGCCTAATTGAATACTTCCCTGGTCTGCATAGTATTCCCTTATTCTGGAGCCATACAGAACTAACAGATTAGTGATAAAGTAAAGGACAAAGGCAACCAAGCCAATTAAAGCAGCTGAACCGCCGCTTTCTCTTCTCCTGAACATACCACCCCACATCATGCGCCAGGCTAACCAATAAAGCATTAAAGGAATAACTGATAGAATGGTTATAAGTACCATATCCCTATGTTTGAGATGAGAGATTTCGTGTCCCAGGACTGCCTTTAATTCTTCCTGGTTTAATAGTCCCTGCATTCCTCTGGTGATACAGACTCGGCCATCTTTTATGGTTCTACCGAAAGCAAATGCATTGGGGATTGCCATCTGTGAAATTCCAACCTTTGGTTTAGGAATTCCTGCTTTTTGCGATAATTCTTCTATCATCTTATGAAGTTCTGGCTCATCTGATTGACTAACCCATTTTACTTTCATCATAGCAGTAACTAGAGAAGGACCTAAAAGATACTGGAAGAAAGTTATTCCTATGGCCATGATTAAATAGGTAGTTAAATTTCCTGCTCCAAGGTAGGTGCCGATACCGGTAATAACGCCATAGAGTATGGCAAACATTAATATAATTAATATCCATATTCTTAGCTGAAGACTCATTGTATCCTCCTTTGCATAGCACAGTAAAAGATATAGTCATTATAATGTTTTATATTTCAGTAAACAAGAATAAGATTGATCTATTTTAAAAATTGTACAGCATGTTTATCTTTATGAAATAAAAAGTCAATTCTATTCTTTTTTATTTTCTGAGTCTTCAATAATCTCTGCATCGACTGTTTTTTCATCTTTGGTTTCTTTATTAGTATTGTTTCTTTCTTCATCAGATGATGGTGAGCTTTCTTTTATAGGTTCTAATGGAATAATAATCCAGGCGATAATATAAGCAATAATTCCACCTCCTCCAAAAAAGATGGTCAACAGGGCTAACAGGCGAATGATGGTAGGGTCAACATCAAAGTATTCCGCAATTCCACCACATACTCCGGCAATTTTACTGTCTTTTCTGGAACGATATAATTTTTTCATAGAATTTACCTCCAAATATTTAATAATAAAAATGTTTAAATTGATTACAATCCCAAATCTTTATTAATAAGAAGGATAGTAATTCTCCCCGGTGGATAGGACTTCTCGATAATACTCCAAGCATTAAAAATACGGTTATTATCCTGACAGTCCATGCATTTTCCTGTAAAAACACATGGTGTTTTTACAGGATGTCTTTGTGCATTCCTGGGAGCAACATAGTTTCTGATGCGATCAATTGCTTCAGAAATATTAGAAACTATTTTATTTTTTCCAACGATAATAATAACATGTTTATATATTTTTTAGAAGAATATTCTCTAAATTTAGATTATTTATTATCATAATCAAAATATCTATATCTGGCAAGGCCATAAAAATAGGTAATGTAAATAAATGTTTCTAAATAAAATAATTGACCATAGGTTGATAATATTATAATATATCTTTATATCTGTATATTTGAATATATAAATATATACTAATGAGGAATTTAATTTATGAAAGTTGTTATTGTTGGTGGAGTAGCTGGTGGAGCTTCTGCTGCTGCTCGTCTAAGAAGACTGGATGAGAAAATAGAGATTGTTATTTTAGAACGAGGAGCCTATATTTCCTATGCCAATTGCGGTTTACCTTATTATCTTAGTGGAAAGATACAAAAAGAGGAAGATTTAGTCGTTCAAACCCCTGAATTGTTAGGAAAGCGTTTTAACCTGGATATACGTACCAATCAGGAAGTTATGGAAATTAATCAAATTAAAAAAACAATACTGATTAAGGATCAGATAAAAAATAAAACCTATGAAGAGAAATATGATAAATTACTACTTTCCCCGGGAGCAAAACCATTCATCCCACCGATTAAAGGATTAGATACCGATAAAGTCTTTAGTCTAAGAGATATCCCCGATGTATTAGCGATAAAAGAATTTCTGGAGAAAAAAAATCCCAAGCGGGTGGTAATATTTGGTGCTGGTTATATTGGAATTGAAATTGCCGAAAATTTAAAAAAGGCTGGATTCATAGTTACTATTATTGAATTAATGGACCAGATACTTGGTCCCCTTGATTATGAAATGGCTACTCTGGTTCATCAACATCTCAAAGAAAAAGAGGTAGAATTTTATTTATCTGATCCGGTGCAGTCAATAGAACATGATGGTAGTTGCCAGATATTAATACTTGCTAGCGGGAAAAAGATAAAAACCGATATGATAATTATGGGAGTAGGTGTTAGACCGGAAATTGGTCTGGCAAAAGATGCCGGTTTAGATATCGGAACAACCGGTGGAATCAAGGTTAATGAATATTTACAGACTTCAGATCCTGACATCTATGCAGTTGGTGATGCTATTGAAGTACTTGATTATATTAGTGGCAGTGCTGCCCTAATTCCCCTGGCTGGTCCGGCTAATAAACAGGGAAGAACTGCTGCTGGCAATATTTTAGGGGAAAGGTCAGTTTATAACGGAACACAGGGTAGTTCAATTATTAAAGTGTTCGATATAACTATTGCTACGACCGGTAATAATGAAAAGTTATTAAAAAGAAACAAAATTACTTATCAGAAATCATATACCCATTCTCCCTCACATGCCGGTTATTATCCGGGTGCTTCGCCTATTTCTCTAAAGATTCTATTTTCTCCTGATGATGGCAAAATATTGGGTGCACAGGCTGTTGGCAAAGAAGGTGTAGATAAGCGAATTGATGTTATTGCTACAGCAATCAGAGCTGGTCTTAGTGTATCGGATTTAGAAAATCTAGAACTGTGTTATGCTCCACCATATGGGAGTGCAAAAGACCCGGTTAATATGGCCGGTTACGTTGCTAATAATATTATAAAAGGGGATGTGGATATATTTCACTGGGACGAATTTGAACAGCATGACCTCAATAACTGCATTATTCTTGATGTAAGAAAGCCGGATGAGTGTGAAGAGGGAATAATAGAAAGCGCAATCAATATTCCGTTGGATGAGTTAAGAGATCGTTTGGGTGAATTAGATAATAATAAGATGATTTTGATATATTGTCAGGTAGGTTTAAGAGGTTATTTGGCTTATAGGATATTAAAGTTGAATGGTTTTAGTAAAGTTAAAAATCTTAGTGGCGGATATAAAACATATTATCCCACAACATGCATACAATCCAATTGTCCTCTTTATAGCTATGAAAAGATATTAAAATCAGATGTCCTAGAAGCCGATTCCAAAAAGTAGGATTGATTAAGCTTTCAATTTGTCTTTCCTGGCATGAGGAAGTATAATTAAATTTAAAATAACAATAAAGAAAAAAAATGATTATCGGAAAATGATATTCAATATGTATGACAGCAGGTAAAGATGGATAATGAGAAATTACAAAATAATAGTGAATTATTGAAAGTCATTGCACATCCTGTACGTCTCTGTATTATCCGCAGGTTAATCAAAAATCCTTGTAATGTGAGTGAAATGCATATCTGTTTAGCAAAACCCCAGTCAACCATTTCTCAGCATTTAGCTAAACTAAAGGCAGCCCGGATTATTAAAGGAGAGAGAAACGGGACACACATTTGTTATAGAGTTATTAATGAAGAGGTGAAAGAAATTATTAGTGTGTTATTTCCCGGCGAAAATTAAAAATATTAATCTTCTTTTTTCCCTCCTTTTAATATTACAAACAAACCAAGTACAATTATAGCCATAGGCCACAGAATGGGATAAATTTTACGTAACAGAGGAAGATGTGCTGTTTCTGTGATCAGGACAAATATACCGAAGGCAATAATGATAAGACTTGTATAGAGAGGCCATTTTTGATTGCCGGAATTCTTGTCTGGCAGGTATCGGGTATGGATAATATAGACGGCCAAAAAAGCAATTCCCACAAAAAAGAAAAATAATCCACCTTCAAATGCTCCTAGATGAAGACTGTCATTTATAACTGCAAACAGGCCAATCATAAATATAATACACCCTGTAATGAGAAAGCCAATAGTGCTTTTCTTTTCTGTTCCACCACGATAAAAGTAAGCTGCAATAAATACAATTCCAATAAATGGTAAAATCCAGTGATCATTAATCAGGTGTAAATTAGATAATGTCCAGCCAAATCCAATAATAACTAAAATTATTCCGAGGAAAGTATTTCTATTAATCATTATAGAATTGTCCCCCCTATTTGACAGTATATTTGTTTTAACTTAATAGACCCTGGATAATCAGGTCTGTTGCTTTATCTTCACTTAGGCCTCTGGCCATTAAAGTTTGTAATTGTTTGGAATCAACACTACCTAAAGCTGCCTCATGGGTTATATGTGCTTTTGGATTATTTACTTCTACGATAGGAATAGCGCTGACTACACCGTTATCTTTAATAATTTCAGTACAGTCTACATGTCCTCTAGCATAAGCAGCAGAAGCAGTTAATTTATTGTAGACTTCAGCCCTGGTGTTGCCGGTGGCTGCAACTCGAGAACTTAAAAAACCGCGTGATCTTTCTCCAACCAGGTGGCCGATTTCTTTTATATTAATTAAATCTTCCCCTTTACCGCTAATACGGGTAACCATTTCTAAAACACTGTCTGTTTCACAGGTAGCCTCATAGTTGATATCAATTAATCCTGCTCTACCTTTGATTAATTCAAATTCAGAATAAAAATGGGCTTTTTCCAGGAGGTGAATTTTGGCATGAGGATAAACCTTAACTCCCCCATGTGAGCCATGAACATGTTTTTCAAAGTAGCGAAATCTTGCGTTTTTGCCTACCTTGATAGTGCCATTCATAATGTGCTGGACATCAACTGCATTTGGGAAAGCACAATGTGCCAGGAAAGAAACCGAGGCATTTTCTCGAATGTCAGTATTGATGACCATTTTTTGAATTCCGTTTTCTGGAATCATACCGAAACACATATGTACCGGCTTTTCTATTTTTGTATCTTTTTCTACTATAGTATTAACTTCTATATGATCTTCAAATTCTTTTACATCAACCTTCAATCCGGGTAAAAGATGTGACTGAACTACTTTATGGTGGTGGATAAAAATATGAGCAATATCAGGTTGCTTGAAAATATCATCAGTTTCAGTTATTCGAGATAATTCTTTAGTTAATTTTGTATTATCCAAGTTTTACACCTTCTTCATCTGGAATATTTTTATGTTTACAGGGAATACAATTATTTTTGAAATAAGGTACAATTTTTTCAGTAGTATCTTTCTTTAATATTTCTCCATTACAGAACATAAAAGCGTGATCTGCCTGTTTTAATACTGCCAGGCTATGGGTAATAAGCACAATGGTTCTCTTTTTTCTTTTCTGTTCCTTGATAACCTCAAACATTTTATCCAGGGTTTCTACGTCAATTCCCGAATCAGGTTCATCTAATAATACCAAATCAGGGTCCATGGCTAAAATGGATGCCAACTCTACTTTTTTCCGTTCCCCTCCACTCAGGGTTTTGTCTACTGCACGATTGGCATAATCTTCAGGTTCAAGTCCCACTCTATTTAATTGTTCAAAGATAAAATCTCCGTTTTTCCCCCTGGCTGCTGCTTTTAAAAAATCTTTAATCAGCAATCCTTCATAACGGGCAGGTTCCTGCCAGCCAAAAGTAATACCCATTCGGGCACGTTCATCTATGTTTAGTTTGCCAATGTCTTCTCCTTTAAAATAAATGCTGCCTTTAAAATTACGATAACCTTCCAGACCCATAATAGTTGAAGCCAGAGTTGATTTACCTGCACCGTTAGGACCAACAATAGCGTGGACATAACCTTCCCAAATTTCCATATTGATATTTTTTAAAATAGTTTTCCCGTTGATTGATAAGGATAAATCTTTTATTTCCAATAAATTATTCATGATACCACATCTTTCTAAATCTTTTTTATATACATATTTTTTAGTTTTGCTA
>JAGYIZ010000032.1 GCA_018402425.1 Candidatus Atribacteria bacterium
ATTATATTTTCCTCATACTTCCCTCTCCCCTCGGAGGGAGAGGGTCAGGGTGAGGGGGACAATTTCACCCCCACCTTATTCCTCCCCCCTCAAGGGGGAGGAAATAAAAGAATATTCAATCTCGATACTAATTTTCTTAAATCTATTTTCACATTATTCACGGTATACATTATACGTTAAACTATATTCTCTCAAATATTCCCACAGTATCTTGCTACATGCTATATACTCGATACTGAATACTCGATACTAATTTATGGATAGATCTTGTTCAACATTCTGGGGAAAGGTATTGTTTCCCGGATATGTGGTAGATTACAAATCCAGGCAACTGTCCGCTCGATTCCTAAGCCAAAACCTGAATGTGGAACAGAACCATATTTTCTCAAATCGATATACCATTGATAATCATCTTCCGGTAAATTAAATTCCTTTATTCGTTCTTTAATTAATTTATAATCATCAATCCGCTGACCACCTCCGATTATTTCACCAAATCCTTCCGGTGCTATCAAATCAGCGCCTAAAACTGTTTCAGGTCTTTCCGGATCGGGTTTCATGTAAAAAGCCTTGCATTTTGTCGGGAAATGATGAATAAATACCGGCTTTTTATATTGCCCTGAAATAATCGTTTCATCTTCTCCGCTCAAGTCATCACCCCACTGAGTGTCACTTCCTTTTTTTTGTATTACCTTGATAGCATCATCATAAGAAAGATAAGGGAAGGGGGCTTGTATATTTTCTAACATCGAAGTGTCTCTCTCTAATATTTTTAGTTCTAAAGGACAATGTTCTAAAACATGTTTAGCAATAGCAACAATCATTTCCTCCTGTAATTTATTATTGTCCTGAAAATCAAAATAAGCTGCCTCCGGTTCAACCATCCAAAATTCCATCAAATGTCTTCTAGTCTTAGATTTCTCTGCCCTAAAGGTGGGACCAAAACAATACACCTTTCCAAAAGCCATGGCAGATGCTTCATTATATAGTTGTCCGCTCTGAGTCAAATAAGCTTTGTCTCCAAAATAGTCTGTCTCAAATAGTGTAGTAGTGCCTTCACAGGCTGCCGGAGTCAAAATAGGTGATTCAACCAGGCAAAAACCTTTTTGATTTAAAAAATTATGAATAATTTTGACAATCTCTGTCCGTATTCTCAAAATTGCATTCTGTCTTTGAGTCCTCATCCAAAGATGCCGGTAATTCATTAAAAAACCTACACCGTGCTTCTTAAGGGAGATAGGATAGTCTTTTTCGGCATTATGAACAACTTGTATTGTTTTCACCAGCATTTCATATCCACTGGGAGCCCTTTTCTCGCTCTTTATTTCTCCCTCTACAATAATTGAAGATTCATAATTCAAATCATCCAGCATGTCAAAATACTTTTCTTCCATCTCACTTTTTACCAGTGTTCCCTGTAAAAAACCTGTTCCGTCACGTATAATCATAAACTTTATTTTTCCACTGGAACGCTGATTATAAAGCCAACCCTTTATACAAACTTTTTCGTTTTCATATTTTCCGACCTCTGATATACTGATATCAATCATTGATTAACTATCCTCCTCACTAAATAATAAAATAAAACACCAGAGTACTTCATAATAATTACTTATTCTTCCTGACTTGTTTTTATATATGGTAATATTTTACTAATAGCAACCTTTTCCTGTTGCCCGTTCGACATATTTTTTATTGTTACTTTCTGTTCTTTCAATTCTTCCTGCCCTACTATCAACACATAGGAAACATTTAATTTATTTGCCAATCTCATTTGTGCCTTGATGCTTTTATCAAGGAAATCCATTTCAGCACTGACTCCATTCTCTCTGATTTGTTTTACAATCTTGAGGGCAGAAGAATTATCTTCCGAGCTAACGGTAGCAACAAAAACTTTTATACCTTCCCAGGAAGGTATTCGAACAGCTTGTTTTTCCATAGTAGACACAATTCTTTCTATTCCGGCGGCAAATCCAACAGAAGGAGTATATTTTCCACCTAATTCTTCTACCAAATAGTCATACCTTCCTCCCCCTCCTATTGCATTTTGTGAACCCAATTCACCGGAAATTATTTCAAAAGCTGTTTTTGTATAGTAATCCAGTCCTCTAACCAACAATGGATTGACCTGATAGGTAATTTCGAGACTATCTAAATACTCTCTTAGTTTTCGGAAATGATTTTTGCAATCTTCGCATAGATAATCAAATATAGTAGGACTATTCTTGACTTCTTTCTGGCATTGCTTTTTTTTGCAATCCAATATCCTTAAAGGGTTTTTGTCATATCGCTCACGACAATCGGAGCATAATAATTCCTTTCTATCCCGAAAATAGTCCTTTAGGGCTTTTAAATACTTCGGCCTACATTTTCGACAACCCACACTGTTAATAATAAGTTTTAAATCCGCTAAGCCAATTTTTTTATAAATTTCCAAAGAGGCCTGGATGATTTCAGCATCAATAAGTGGTGATTGTGAACCAATTGCCTCCAAACCGAATTGATTAAATTGACGGTATCGGCCTGCCTGGGGTTTCTCGCATCTGAACATATTACCCAAATAAAATAATTTAGCTAAAGGGTTTTCTCTACTCATATTATGTTCCAGAAATGCTCTTACTACCGGTGCAGTCCCTTCGGGACGTAAAGTAAGACTGCGACCTTTCCGGTCTTGAAAGGTAAACATTTCCTTATTAACAATATCAGTTGTCTCACCAATTCCCCGTACAAATAATTCCGTATGTTCAAAAGCTGGAGTCCTGATTTCCCGATACCCATAGGTCTGTAAGACTTCTTTGATAATATTTTCTATATAATACCAATAATCAATTTGAGGTATATCTGCCTTTTGGTGCACAGTACCTGTTGACTATTTATGCTATAACATGCTTATATGTGATATCAAAAAAGAAGATCATGTCTCTGTAAAAGCAAAGCTGATAATATTTAAATATTATCAGGGACAAAATATATTCCTTGGTGCCACCCTGTAATGGACAGAACGTATCACCATTCCCATTTCTTTGCTTTAGCACTTAACATTATAGATTCTTTAAATCACAGTTATTTAAAAAATGATTTACGGGCTGTCATTCAGTTACCTTAGAGACGTTTACTTTTCCCGGAAAAAGCTATATAATCTTTTTGACTATTTCTAAGATTTATATTTTCGTTGATATTTTATATAATTTAACCAAAAAGTCAAAATTATTCTTTACAGACCTGCAAATTCAAGAAAGCCTTTTTATTCATTCAACACTCTAATATAGCATCTTCTCGCGTTATTTTTCCCTCCATCAACAAATCTTTCAATGACAGATCCAGACTTTGCATACCGATATTTCTACTGCTAATTTATGGTTGGAGGAATTTGATAAATTTTTCATCTCTAATCAGATTGCGAATAGCTGGGTTATAGCATTAATTCTGCCGCCACTATCTGCCAAGTCCGTCTGCAGGTGGGAATAAGAGTCGAAATAGCCGCCTCAATGGTACCGGAAACCTCGTACGTGCTTGGAGCTTGCTGATGTGCCGGAAACGCATTGATTATTCTTTCAATAGTATCGAGCAGCGCTATTGGTGTGTAAAGTTGAAAATACTAAATGACCTGTTTCAGCAGCCCTTAAAGCCATAGAAATTGTTTCTAAATCATCTCTCCAGCCAGTATAACGTCAGGGTCTTCACGGGCGCCACCCTTAAGGCACTGGCAAAGATCGTTATATCACCGTTTATATCAATAGAAATAATGCAATTTTTAGCGCTGATGAATAAAATTCAATGGGGTTCGTACGAATAATATGTTCTGGCGATTGGTGTTTATAATATCTATTAGACTGCCAGTGTAGTGCGATTTTCCGCTTCCGGTAGACCGGTTTATGGATAATTCCTTTATCTTTTCTGCTAAAGTGCTAATGACGTAGGTAATCCCAACTCGAGACATTTTGTTTAACCGGAATTAATCGAATAACAGCTACTCCTTGATGGTGACGAAGGGCGTTAATTCGAAAACGTGAGACATCTTTCAATTCACGTATGAAAAATCTAATTATGTCCTTTTCAAATTGTTCCTTTGCTGATCTGAGTATTCTATAAATTAATTCATGGACATCTTCGGGACTTTAAAATAGAAAACAGGTTTGTGTTACCATTTAATCAGAAAAATAGGTGGTATATCAACATTTCGTGAACATGGATGCGCCCTTTTCTTTTGCCTCAGCAAGGTCTTGAGCCCCCAAAATCATTTATATCTCCTTATCTGCTTTCTTTCCTGTATAGTTATTGCCAAATGTCTAGGTGATGTTCTTTTTCAATATGATCTATGTTTCAGTCATATTTTATTGACAGGACCATGCAAGTGTTTTCTTTTAATTATGGAAAATTTAACTCTTTGAATTGCTTCATCCGTGGGATCAGCCATGGCTATCACCAGCATGTTCATTCATTTCTATTAAAGGAACAAGATGATAATTCTTTATCAGATATTCAGAGGAGAAAATTTTTGTACTTAGTCAATTGTTCTATTTCAATTTGTACATAAGGAATAATCAGCTGCTTACATAAAGCCAATTAATTTGATCCTGTTGCAAATTCAGTTCCATTAGTATCTGGCCAAATCCGTTTACTCTTTTCTTTTTGTACTTTTAATGCTTTTAACTTTTTAGGAGATATCATACCCATGTTCTAATAAAGAAAGCTCACTAATTCTTGCACGCGTAGTCATTATTTCTCCCTACATATAAAGTATTTATAAAAAGCGGCTAATTATTAATCCCCACAATGAAACCACAAATTTTGCATCAATTGCTCGATAATGCCGCTTCAAACAATAATACGGTTATGGTGCTCAATTCCGAAGGCGACTTGATCTGTGTTCACATTCCCATGTTGCAGGCTTTGTAGTTGTGTGGCGGGAATCAGCATGAATGCGTTCTTCACGAATAATATTTTTTACACTGCAGGGTAAGCTTTCATTATTTCCACCACAGGAATTTACGGTGATCTGGTCAATGTTAGGCAACAAAGTCTAAGAACCACTGCCTGAGATTCTGCCAACTGAACGTATCCTGGCTCTTTGTTGGTGCTGGAAAAACATCAGCCACGATTCATGGTTTGGCAGCACTATTAATAACAATGTTGAAAGACTAAATGACCTGTCTCAGCAGCGGTAACCGCCATGAATATAGTCTCTAAATCTCTCATTTCGCCGACCAGTATTACATCGGGTCTTCACGTAAAGCGCTTCTCAGGGCATAAGCAAAGGGTGGGTATGCGTACCTACTTCTCTCTGATCAATGACCAACTCTTGTGATTATGAGTTAATTCTATCAGTCTCAAATGGTAATAATATGAAGTTTCAACTTTCATTGATTTATGTAATCAGACTTAAATGTTAGTCGATTTACCACTTCCCGTTGGACGGTGTCAGACCACAGTCTTTGGGTTTTTTGGGCAAACTCCTCAAGCTTTTGGCAGTCCTAATTCTTCTAATGTTTAATTTTTCTCAGGAATTAAACAGAAATGCCCCACCGATACCTCGTCATATGCTGAAAAATATTAACACGGAAGCGAGCTCCATTAACAATCTCTATGGAAAAATCTATTTCTTTGATTTCTTCAAATTTATTTTTCTGTTGTTACTCAATAGACCATAAAGCATTTCACAAACATCATTTCCGTTAATTCAGGATAATCCAGTTTGGAAAGAAAGCCATTAATTCGCAATGTAGGCGGTACGCCCGCTGTGAAGTGTTAAGTCTGATGCATCTAAATCAACAATTTTAAACAATTCACTAATTTTCATACATTTCTACCTCCCAATGCTATTAATAAATTAGTAAGGAATAACTAAATTTTTTTTACTATATTTCTATTTTCTCAGTTCATTAACTTTGTCTGTTTTCCAGGTAAAGTCTTCTAATTCCCTGCCAAAATGGCCGTAAGAAGCAGTTTTTATATATCGGTCTTTAATTTAGAATATTCCTATAGTGCTGCTGGCCTTAAAATCAAAATACTTCTGATCAATTATAATCCGTGGTTTGTGCTATTTTCCCGGTATTAAAGGTGTCTACCATTATCGATGCGGATTTGCTACCCAATTGCATGACAGTTCTATTTCACATTTATCAGCCCAATACCGGCCTGGCAACCTTAATATTTTTGGCAATATATCTGGCAACATAACTGAGACAGTCCACCTTAGTCGGATCGCCCACACAACAATACCCGCGGTGCGGCCCCACCACCACCATAGGTATCCAGCAATAATTTTCTACCGGTTAATCCTGTATCCGCCTGGTCCTCCTACAACAAATCTTGGTGAATTGATATAACCAACTGGTGTTTTCGTAAGATGCTGGGTATAGCCTCTTTGATAACTTTCTCAAATATCATTTCTAATGGTATTTAATTTTTATATCAGGATGATGTTGTGCAACAACAACAATAGCCTCTCTTTGTGGTGTACCATTCAGATACTATGGACGTACCTGAGATTTTATCAGGCGCCCAAGTATGGGTATGATTTTCCACTGTTCACCGACCGACTGGTCAATTTATGCGCCAATGAGATGGGTAGAATCAGATTTCAGGCGTTTCACGACAGGCATAGCCAAACATCATTCCTGGTCACCTGCACCGGTTGGAAACAATCTTATCTTCTCGGACTTGCTTTCCTCTCGTTTAGGCCTGTTGACTCTAAACAATATCTAACATTTGTTCTTTTATTAGAAGTTATGCAAAAAGCTGTATCACAATCAAACCGTAACTTTGCACAGAACCAATTTCTCTAATTGTATTTCCGAACTACTTTTGTAATATCAACAAATCCGCTAGTAGTAATTTGACCTGCCACCACTAATACTAAACCTGTTGCAACCAATGTTTCCACAGCTACTCTGGATTCAGTGTCTGTACATATCTATTATCAAGGACTAGCATCAGAAATCTGATCAGCAATCCCATCAGGATGTCCTTCAGTAACTGATTCCCAGTAAACAGATAGTATTCTTCAATGCATATGCCTCCTTTTATTAGTAATAATTAATTATGTTTTTAACTTTTTTTATAATATATTCTGAGCAATATTATTAAAATATGCCATTTAATGATATGTTTCTTAAAATTAACAGGTTTTAGAATTTGTGATTTAAATAAGGTTTGAATGTTTTACCAACGACTATCTTTAGACATTTTGCTTATGTGTTTTTGATATCCCCTTCTCTATCTTTGGGATAGATTAACTGGAATTGGTCCATTATTAATAATGACCATATCCAGATGAAACCCAATAGTTACGAGTAAGGCCTTTATCACTGATGATGATACAGTTATTTGTATCAATTCCCGAATGTTCGCCCTGAATAATATTCCCGTTAGCATCATGCTGAACAAATTGTTCAATGGTACCCTTGAACCCTATATCTTCCAGCTGAATTGTCCATCAGAACCAGCTTTAGATCATTTATTTTCAAGCTACTATATTCAAAGAAAATGATTCGATCATTAAATTGTTTTTTAATAACTTCACCCTTTTCTAATGTACCAATACTGTCAGCTATTTGCTGTATTGCCTGATCAAGCTGGGGTGCCCAATCTTTTATTAATTTCAATATTGTTTTACTGGAAAAAACATAAATGCCGGTGTTCCAAAATAGCTGATGCTTTTTTTTATTTTCTTCAATCCATTCAATATCAGGCTTTTCTTTAAATTTTTCTACCTGATATATATTTTTATCATCTTTTCCCTCTATTTTTTTACCTGCACAAATATAACCATAACGGGTTTCATTTTGTTTTGGCTTAATGCCTATAATAACTGGTTTCTTATATTCCTGAACAGCCTGGAAGGCATTATTCAGGGCAAGGGTAAATTTTTCCTTTTCTGGTATAAAATGGTCAATAGGAAAAATTGCTATATTGGTTTCATGATGTCTATAATGAGAAATGAGAAGTGTTGATAAGGCAATACTAGCTGCCGTATCTTTACCGGTCGGTTCTACAATATAATTAAGCATATCAATTTCGGGGACCATTTCCCTAATAGGCTGAAACAAATCCTCAATGGTAGCAATGTAAATATCATTTGTATCAAATGATGGCAAAAGCCTTTCAAATGTATCCCTCAACATACTGTTTCCGCTGGGTGATTGCAATAATTGTTTCGGTTTATGAAATCGGCTATGTGGCCAAAAGCGCTTTCCCCTTCCTCCTGCCAAAATAAGTGCAATATTTTTCATTTTTTATCATCTCTTAACATTAGGTTTATTATTTATTAAGTTCTCATTAATTGTAATTTAATATAGGAAAATTATTTTCCCATTTCTTCGTTCAATATCTCATCAATCTGTTCAATGTCAAAACCACGATACTGAGAATAATAATTCATTACTTTCTCTGTATAACCATTAGGAATCTCGCTTTGCTGAGACATTAGCTCCTGAACTTTAAAGGGACCATGATTATAAGCAGTTAAAGCCAATTTCATATCTCCAAAATCATCATAAAGCAAAGCTAAATAATACATACCAATCTTGATATTCTTTTGGGGGTCAAAAAGTGTTTTCTCTGCTCCATCCCATTTGATGCCAATATTTTCAGCCAATTCCCTGGCAATAAAGCGACGTACCTGGCATAGCCCAAATGCATAAGAATCAGAAACCGAATCTACTATAAAATTACTTTCCACCTTAATTAAAGCACAAATCAACAAAGGATTAAAATTGTATTTTAAAGAAATTTCATAGATGCTTTTAGCAATTGCATAAATAGTCTCACTTTCCAGCTGACTATTGTTACTTGAAACAATGTTTACGATACGACTAATATAAAATTCTCTTTTGTTTTCCTCAGATATCATTCCAGTCAGTTCCTGCAGCTGCATATAAATTTCAGTAAATTGATCTCTAGTAATTCTCTCACGGGTATAATCCTCAAATTGTGTATTCACCAAATCTAATTTTTTATTTTGTTCGGTCACTTGCTCCTTCAGCAATTGGTTTTCTACTCTAACATCCTGATAAGATAATGACAACTCCCTCATAGATTGATCCAGCTGATAAATCTCAATTTGACCATTGATTAGTAATAACAACAAAGCAATCAAGCAAACAATCACAATACTATTGAAATAATGATCTAACACATTGGTTTTTTTGACTTTTTTTTGACTTTTTTTTGACTTTTCTAATTTTTTATCTTGATCCATTTTACCACCTAAATCTTTTTCCTTAAATGTTGTCTAGCAGATGTCTTTCTAATGAATTTTACTACCGCATCAATTTTTTTATCAGTAGTTAGCAAAACAATTTATCTCTTGTCTGAAGCTGCCAACAACATGCCCTGGGATTGAATAATTTAATTTTAGCAGGTTCTAAATTAAACACAACCACAATATTTTTATCAATAAGCCTTTCAGGTGAATAATAATATTGCTTTATTCCGGCAACCAGCGTTCTTTTTCTACTATTAAAATCGACTTTTTATCTTTATAATTTGTCAGCACCTGGAACATCCTCAGCTGCTAAAACTTTGCCTACCCGTAAATCTAATTTTTAAACTCTTCAAGGATATAGTTTCAATTTTTGCTCTTTAGATTTAGTTTCAACTTTTTCTTTTTTAACGTTTTTTTCTTTCTGGCATGCTCTTGTCCATCTTTCTTTTTATCATCAATTCTCGGGAATAGATTTTCACCAGGGCTTACCATGGTACCGGGCTTAAGTTTACCCCATTTAGTGTCTTCTGGAATAAGCATATTTTCTATGGCTTCTTCAATACCTAACTGCTTCCAAATCTTTAATGCTGTGGCAGGCATAAAAGGATACACTAGAACAGATATAATCTGCAAAGACTGCGCTAAATGGAAAATAACCTTATTAAGTCTTTCCTTTTTGCTTTCATCCCGTCCCAATATCCATGGTTCTGTTTGGTCAATATATTTATTAGTCCTGCGAACTAATGTCCAGATATTTTCCAAAGCTACATTAAAAGACATCTGATCCATTTCCTGAATAAACTGTTCAACCATGTCTTTGGCTAATTCACGTAATTCTACATCATATTTTTCATCTTTTCCCAATGGTTCCGGTATTTTCCGATCACAGAATATTTTTGTCATAGCGACTGTTCTGCTAAGCAAATTACCCAAATCATTCGCTAAATCATAGTTAATTCGCTGTATTAGTAATTTTTTGGAAAAATTACCATCCTGACCAAAACATAGTTCTCTTAGTAAAAAATATCTAAAGGCATCTGCGTCAAATTCTTCCGTAATCTGATAAGGGTCAACAACATTACCTTTGGATTTTGACATTTTTTCGCCTTCCATAGTCCACCAGCCATGAGAAAAAACCATTTTTGGTGGTGCTATATCAGCAGCCATTAACATAGTAAACCAGATAATTGTATGAAATCTTAGAATATCTTTTCCAATTAAATGCACTGCTTCAGGCCAATAAAAATTAAACTTTTTCTCATCTATGCCATAACCTGCAACAGTCAAATAGTTAATTAAAGCATCAAACCAGACATAAATTACATGTTCAGAATCAAACGGAACATCAATTCCCCATTCAAGGCTAGCTCTAGTTCTAGTAACACTTTGGTCCCTTAATCCTCTTTCAATAAAACGAATAATCTCGTTTTTTCTGGATTCCGGTTTGATGCAATCCGGGTGATCTTTAATATGCTGCAACAGTCTGTCCTGATATTTGCTCATCTTGAAAAAATAACTTTCTTCTTTGAACTTTTCAACTGGTCTTCCGCAATCCGGACATTTATTTTCTTCAACTTGACTTTCCGGCCAGAAAGCTTCACAGGCAACACAGTACCATCCCTCATACTCACCTTTATAAATATCACCTTTTTCGTATAGCCGATTAAATAATTTTTGAACAACCTGTTCATGTCGTTTCTCGGTAGTGCGAACAAAATCATCTGGCTTGATATTTAAAATTGGCCAAAGATTTTTAAACTTCAACACAACCTGATTAGCTAATTCCAGGGGCTCAACTCCCATTTTTTCGGCTGATTTTGCTATTTTTTGACCATGTTCATCTGTCCCTGTGGCAAAAAGGACATCAAATCCTCTTAAACGTTTATATCTTGCCATGGTATCAGCAGCAATAGTAGTATAAGCATGTCCTATATGTGGTACATCGTTAACATAATATATGGGAGTAGTAATATAATAAGCTTTTCTTTTTTCCATTTTTCTTCTTGTAATCCTTTCTCTTTATTCTTAATCAGTAAATACCGTATTCGCATAGCAGGTGGGTTTAAGGTGCTTTTTATGGTTAAATAAAACAGGCAGTGGAAGACCCTACTGAAACCCATCTTGTTTTTTTACAATCTATCGGAATTTCGTTCTTCTAAAATATTTTGATAAATCCAATTTTTGGGAACATTATACTCTTTTGTTATCAATAAAATTATATCTTTATTATAATAACCCTTTTTCAGGTAAATTTTCATCTTTTTTTTAATCTCATCTTTAATTTTCGAATCATCAACCGTAGATTTTAGTTCATTTTTCTTTCCTTTAAATCCTTGCAGGACCAGTGTTAACTCGCCTTTAATGTTCTGTGAGCTTACCTCGTTAATAATTTCAGATAGATAGCCTCGTTTAATTTCTTCAAATATTTTTGTCAATTCTCGGGTAATAACAATTCTTCTTTCTCCCATAGTTTTTTTAATAATAGTTAAGGTATTTTTTATTCTATGTGGTGATTCATAGAAAATGATTGTTCTTTTCTCTTCCTTTAACCTGGAAAAAAATCGCTCTTTTTCTGTCTTTTTTTTGGGAATAAATCCTTCAAAAATAAAACTACTCATATCAAATCCTGATATTACCAATGCCGTTGTTAGTGCAGAAACTCCGGGTATCGGAATAACCTGGATATGGTTTTGAATCACCAAATTAATTATATCAAATCCCGGGTCACAAATACCGGGCATTCCTGCATCAGATACCAATGCTACATCTTGTCCCTTTTTCAGGTATTGTAAAATATAATCACTCTTCTTCTCTTTGTTAAACTCATGATAGCTGGTTAATGACTTATCGATATGATAATGGTTTAATAGTTTCCGAGTATGCCTGGTATCCTCGGCTGCAATCAAATCTACCTTCCGCAAAGTTTTTAAACTACGCAATGTAATATCTTCCAGGTTTCCAATAGGAGTGCCGCATATATATAATTTTCCTGGGTTCTGATTTCCCATTTTAAAAAATCCTTTATTTAGTTTTTCCTTTTTCGTTTTTAGTTAAGAAATACTAAAATATTTTCCTTATTTTGTTTTTAGTTAGCATCTTGCACTCTTTTGGTACTTGTTACTAATCACTTATCACTTTGTTTCCCCCCCCTCACCCTAACCCTCTCCCACAGAGGGGAGAGGAAAATTATTAAACATCCTCCAAGGTGAGAGGGAAGTATGAGGAGAAGATAATCTCCTAAATATTTTCGATTCTATTTAACCAAGCTAGAAAGCATTTTCTGAGCTCTTACCTTGCATCTTGCACCATGAGCATTTTTAACTGAAAACCTATGGCTTACATTCTATTGCTGATTACTCATTACTTATCACTTATTACTGTATTTGGACTCGATACCCAATACTATATTAGATAATAATTTAGGGTTACCTATTATTTTGACTACTCTTTTATATTGAATTATTATATTTATATTTTTGTTATTTGTCATTCTTGTATTGACTCTGATACTCGATGCTACATACTCGTCTAGTCTTTTTTATGCTTCCGACATAATGCAATTATTTAGTCAATTGTTAATTGTATTATTGTATTTAACTGTAACTAAAACTATACCTTTATTTTTTATCTGTATTTATTTTAACGTTATACTGATATACGATTTTGACTCAATGCAAATACTCGATACTATATACTATTATATATTATTGATTTCAAAAACAGTGGAGCCAGCAGCATGCAGTTCTGTTTCTCCACCTTTTATTCTTCAATAAAGATGCTGCATTATTATTTTTTAGTATAGACAAACTTTATGAGTTTTCGGTTCCAATAAATATTTTTAGTATCAATTGCAGGGATCAAGTGCTCAGCCCGATGAACTTAAGATATAGTCGTCCTCTACTTTAATAAATAACTACATATTGACACCATGGTTTCTAGGTCATATTGATTTCGTGTCTTACTTAATGGCTGTTCATCTGTTGCACTAAGTTTCCTTTGCCCGCTGGTATATAAGGAGAGTTAGTAAGTAATCACCGGATTTGTGCAGAATTGGATTCTTTAGTTTCACTCAACATCCTCTGGTCTTATATGTTTGATCCTTCCAGTGGTTTAAAACTATATTTTTTGCTATATCATTAGATTTATTTAGTTTTCCACTGCATAGATTTTATTGTTGTGCTGTTGGGTTGCCGTCTATCAGGTGGTATAATTCCAGGATCTATTTAAGATCTGTTAATTTTTCTTTCTATTCTTGGTGTCTGATTGTGCTAAAGGAATTAGATCCAACGAGAAAACGATAACTATTCTTATCACAGATTATTAGCAATTGATTTTCCCCAGTGGTTGATTGCTTTCTACAGTGAAAGTTTTATACGCGTTATTCCTATTTTATCCCAGTTGTTGTCAAATGATCTTCAGTGGTTATTTTAACTCTATTTCTGACGACATTATTAGCTCTCTTTCTCTGGTCTATCCATTTGTGACAGTATATTAACTATTAGCCTTGCCCTCTTTCCCAATCTTTATTAATAATATACTTACTATTGGATTTCTTTAACTCCTCTTTATAAACTGGGCACAAGAATTTAGACAGCATTTCCAGTCTACCACAAACACCCGGAAACTTTGGAAGATTCAGTTGACACCTCTGCATTTTTACAGCATTTATAGGAACTGGTTTAAACTCTGACATAAAGTCAGTTTAACAGTGGCCTGCAGTTGAAGCCCCCTACATTTGGCTTTGTACAACCTTACCACACCGCTGCTCGTTTTGTTTCGATCATGAACCGGCTCTTTAATGAATTCACGAAAATCAACACGATTATCAGCACAAAATAAAAACAATCTGCTTTTATCGACTACGGTGTTGCATCTGATTAAATACGCCCTCTGTTAATTATTTTAATTCACTCATGGCAAATCTAATCGCTTCATTCGTCTGCTACATATACTCTTTCACTTTCGATCATTTCTCTGTTTCTTTCGAATGATTTTCTTAGAGGGTTTTTGTTCTTCTGAGTTTGTCTGTTAGACCAATTTTACAAAAAAAAAAACGTCTAATCCAAGTGAAGTTTTACAACACACAATCTCCTATTTCCAAAATATATTTTGTATTTTTAAAATATATACAAATTCAGATCTTCTGAAACTGAATACCAACAATTTTAGCAATTAATCTATTTACTTGGATAAAAAGATTTTCAAAAGGTCTGTTCTGATTAAATCTCTACCTCTCTAGATTCTTGGAATCTTTGAATGTTCAAATTATTTATTGGTTTATTTCAGGGTATATTGTTATTGCTGTCTTCTGGGCTACTCAATTTAGTTCTGAAAAGAATTAATTAAGTTTTTCATTCATATTTTATTTTTGAAAAGGATATCTCTAAACCACAATAACATCATTTCTACAAAACCACAGAAAATTATTAGCGATGTCAGAGCTGCCTCAGGTTAAAGATACAATCAAACGTTCCTCTAGGGCTTTGTTATTATTGAAACCCAATATATTAAACTTGGGTCATCTTTTGTTGATGCAATAGATCCAAAACTTTCCCAGGGCTCCCGTAGGATAATTTAAGGATATTTTGGCCTGATTTTTAATGGTATATTCCGCAGTAAAATTTCTCGTTGATGTTCAACTGATAATGGCTTAAATGACAACCTGCAGCAACGGGAAAGAATAGTGGGCAAAATGGAATCAGGAAAAGCAGTAATTAATATCAATACAGCAAATTCAGGGGGTTCTTCCAGTATTTTTAATAGTGAGTTTGAGGCCTCGGTGGTCATCCTGTCAACATCATTAATAATATATACTTTCTTTCTATTTTCTAACGGTTGAAAGTAAATATTATTTTTTAATTTTCTGATTTTGTCTATCTTTATGACTGAATCAACAGGAGATATAATATCAAAATCAGCACTGGTCCCCTTTTCAATTTTCAGACACGCTGAACATTGATTACAGGGATCTTGTTCTTTTGATAAATTAGTGCAATTAATTGCCTTGCTAAATGCAATAGCAGCTAATTTTTTACCAATTCCTTCTTGGCCGGTAAAAAGATAGGAATGACCAATCTTCTCAAATTTTACTCTGCTTTTTAGTATTTTTATGGGTTTTTCATGCCCAATTATTTCTTTAAAATCAATCATATTTAAAATAAATATCTCTTACTGCTTTCCGAAATGCAGTTTAACTCTCTAAAAATATCTCTTTACAATATTTCCGGGATAGTCTCTGATTTAATATTTTGATAATATCATTCAACACCAAATCAATATCACGGTTGCTATCTATTACTTGAATTCTATCAGGATTTTGACTGGCAATCTGGTGATAAGCCTCTCTTACCCTGTCTAAAAATAATTTACCATTTATTTGTTTTTGTTGAATAAACTCATCCTCAAATCGCATTTCTTTTCCCTTACTATAGACAGTTGAGCGATATAAGCCAATTTCAGTATCTACATCTAAAAAAAAGGTAATATCAGGTATAATATTCCCCACGGCAAAATAATTCAGATATTTAATTATTTCCATATCAATTCCACGACCATAGCCCTGATAGGCAGTAGTTGAATCGAGATAACGGTCACTTATAACAATCGAGCCACACTCCAAAGCTGGTTGAATATTAACTCTTACATTCTCAGACCTGGAAGCAGCAAATAATAATAATTCAGCCTTATACCCTAATCCCTCACTTTCCCTTTCCAATAATATTTCCCGTATCTTATCAGCAGCCAAGGTACCTCCCGGTTCCTTGGTAAGTACAGAATTAAAACCATTTCGCAGCATGATATGATATAGTTTTTTAGAAAGAGTGGTTTTCCCGGAACCTTCGAATCCTTCTAATGAAATAAAAAATCCTTGTTTATTGTGTCTCTTCTTGTTTATCATTCTCTTCTTCTTCAATCATCGCTTTTAATAAATCTCTCATGGTAACGATTCCCACCAGGTAACCGTTACGAACTACTGGCAAATGGTGTATTTTATTACGAATTAATAAATCTGCTGCCATTACTTCATTATCATCTTCATTAATTGTAATAATATTTTTTTTCATAAATCCTTCTACTTTATAGTCAGCATATTCCTTCATTTTTTTAGAAAGTTGTATAAACTCAGTTATAAATGAATTACTATTAATTATACCCAAATAATTTGGTAACAACTCTTTAATAATATCATGCTGTGAAATAAAACCAATTACTTTTTGTTCCTCATCTACTATAGGTATTCCGTTGATGCGTTGTATAGCCATAATATCTATTACTTCTCCTAAATGACAATCCGGTAATACACTTGTTGTATTCTTTAACATAATATCCTTAATTTTCACTTAATTTACCTACCAATTTTAATTTAATTTAGTCACCTTAATATAGGGGAGACATCTAATAACATCATCTTTGGTATGAAATTCTTCCTCGTCAGTTGAAGCACTGGCTAATCCGCAAGCCATAGCAAATTTAATTATATCTGACATATCTTCCTTTTTCTCTTCCATAAGTTTAATGGCAAATCCGGCAATAATAGCCTCAGCTGTTCCGATAATATTGACTACCTGTTGATTAATAGTTTCTGCTAACCATATCTCATCTGAAGTAGCTATAATATCCTTCGTATCCTGGTAAGATATTATGGCAATCTGGATTCCACGATTTACAATTTCATGGGCAATCTTTATTGCTGTTTCTTGACTATCTACCGGCTTGTTAAAAACGCGATTACCTGAAGCCCTTAAATCTGGTTTTGCCAACAATGGCTTTGCCTCTAAAGCTTTTTCAAAATGGATACCGGAGGCATCTAATATAGTTTGGACATTTTTTTGATGTGCTAATTCAATTAACTGGTAGTAAATATCATCAGGAACATCCTTGGGAACACTACCTGATAATGCTACAATTCTACTTTGAGCCATAACCCGGGAAAATATCGACATAAACCTATCAAGATCCCGCTGGGATATTCTGGGACCGGGATCGCTTAATAGAGTATGGATTTTTTGCTTCTGTTCAATAATTATCACATTTGTTCTAGTTTCTTCCTCTATATGCCAAAAATTAGTGGTAATTCCAACCTCTCTTAGTTGTTCAGCAATAAAATGACCGGCATGGCCACCTAAAAACCCCAACGACATGGTATCAAGACCAAAAGCAGTTATTGCTTTTGATATATTAATCCCCTTCCCCCCGGGAATTCGAGATACTTTTTTAACTGAATTATATTGATTCGATATCAGTTGATTTAATTCCATTGTAATATCAAGTGCGGGATTAAGAGTTACTGTTGTTATCATTAATTTTATTCCCTCTTAAAATGATTTAATTTTCTACTAGCTAGATTCTTTCTATTAAAACATTATTTTAAAAAATCTTCCTAAATTATAGCTTAATTAGAAAAAATTATCAAAAACGATACTTTTTTATCGGTTTAAATAACTTAATTAAAATAATTCCCCCCACAAATCCGCCAATATGCGCAAACCAGGCAACTCCAGCATTAGCCCCTTGTAAAGATAAGTTTGATAATCCGTAAAATAACTGAAAAATAATCCAGAGACCTAATACAAACAAAGCCGGCATTTTAATTAACCTGATAAAAAAACCAAAGAAAATAAGAGTGGTAATCCTTGACTTCGGAAAAAGAATAAAATAAGCACCCAAAACTCCTGCTACTGCCCCGCTTGCTCCAATCATAGGTACTTTTGAGTAAGGGCTGATTAAAATTTGTGTTAAAGCAGCAAGAATACCTGAAAGTAAATAAAAGACAATGAAACCGAAGCTTCCCAGATAATCTTCAATATTGTTGCCAAAGATCCACAGGTATAGCATATTTCCAAAAAGATGGACAAAACTACCATGCATAAACATAGATGTTCCAACAGTCAAATGAATCGGAGAAGGACCATATGGAACAACATCTATACTTTGACTTACTTCATAAGGAATAAGACCAAAGGAATAGATAAATTGCATACTATCTGCCACTAAAAATATCTGGTAATAATATACAAGACAATTGATTATAATGAGGCTAATAGTAATAA
Source organism: Candidatus Atribacteria bacterium (assembly GCA_018402425.1). Lineage (GTDB taxonomy): Bacteria > Atribacterota > Phoenicimicrobiia > Phoenicimicrobiales > Stramentimicrobiaceae > Oleincola > Oleincola secundus. The sequence continues at coordinate 18,259 of JAGYIZ010000032.1, forward strand.
TCGGTATTTTTCTGGTTGGCATTTCATCCCAAAGTGGAAACATTTATTACCTACAATCAGGAATTATCTCCCTGAAACTCCTCTTTTTTTTAAAATCACTTTTTTTATAGACCTCTTTAAGAATACTAAAAAAAGTAATCAGCTTTTCATTATATCATAATCATAGACAATGCCCATAGGTGTAAATCAATTATATAAATATTTTATAATGAAAAAGTTATAGAAAAAATCGATAATCTATATTTTTGACTAAAATACTCCAAACATCAGTCTGGATCAAATATATATTCAGAAGGAGGATGTTCCAGGTAATGATATTGAAAAAGGATATATTCTATTATTCTTTTTGCAGCCTGACCGTCACCATAAGGGGATTTATTTATCACCATCTTTTGGTATTCAGCGGGGTTAAATAGTAATTTCTCAACCTCATTGCTAATTTTTTTTGCTTCAGTTCCTACAAGTTTTGCTGCTCCTATTTTTACCACCTCCGGTCTTTCGGTTTCTGACCTTAATATCAACACTGGCTTACCTAATGCCGGTGCTTCTTCCTGAATTCCACCTGAATCAGATAAAATCAAGGTAGAGAGTGAAATCATATTGGCCATTTGCTGATAATCCAAAGGTTCTGATAGAATAATATTCTTTTTCTCTTGCAAATGATTAAAAACCACCTTTCTTATTAATGGATTTTTATGTACCGGAAATACTATTACCAGGTTTTTTTGTTTCTGATTTAAATTTAATAATACCTTGCAAAGGTCTTCAAGCGGTTTTCCCCAATTTTCACGTCGGTGCATTGTCACCAGTAATACCTGTTTCCCCTTATCAAGGAGCTTGTTGATTCTCTCATCAGAAAATCTAAATTGATTATTTTGCATCAACAACAATGAATCAATAACCGTATTGCCGGATGTGAAAATATTTTTTTTTGCAATTCCTTCTTTGTATAAGGCATGATTAGCGGTTGTTGTGGGAGTAAAATGATAATCAGCTAACACTGTTGTTAATCTTCTGTTCATCTCCTCAGGATAAGGATAATATTTTTTTGATGTTCTCAATCCCGCTTCAATATGCCCGACCTTTATCTTTTGATAAAAAGCTGCCAGGGCACCTGAAAAAGTTGTAGTAGTATCACCCTGTACCAAAGCTAAATCGGGCTTAATTTTTTTGAGGACCTCTTCTAATTTTAGAAGTGATTGAGAATTGATTTGAGACAATGACTGTCCGTGTTTCATAAGATCCAAGTCAAAATCGGGATAAATTTTAAAAAGGTTAGTCATTTGATCCATCATCTCTCTATGCTGTGCAGTCAAAATGACTATTGGTTCAATCCATTGAGAATATTTTTTTGACTCTCTTATTACGGGATACATCTTGATGGTTTCCGGTCTTGTTCCAAAAATAAAGGCTATTTTTATTTTTTTATTGCTACTTATATTCATAGTGAATCTCTTCAATTTTTGCTTCCTGCAATAGCTTCCTGGCTAATTCATCAGGGTAGCTTTTTTGATAATATATCTTTATAATTCCGGCATTAATTATCATTTTAACACAAGTTATACAAGGCTGGTCTGTGCAGTAAAGGTTACTATTTTGAATACTGATACCATACATTGCCGCTTGAATGATAGCATTTTGCTCAGCATGCAACCCTCTGCAT
>JAGYIZ010000033.1 GCA_018402425.1 Candidatus Atribacteria bacterium
CATTCCATATCAATGTCGATGGAGCATCTTCTACAGATGGCTTTTCAACAATCTGGGTAATTCTATCAGCATCCAATGCCATTACACCATACTTATAAACTTCCTCGCGTGGTACATGGTTTGCGGCCATCACAACTCATCAAGTTTCTTTGTATTTTGCTATCATACCTTCATACATCATAGGAGGAAAAACCATATCCCCAAACACAACAATAAACGGTTCCCCATCATCAAGCAAATCTTTCGCCTGCAACAATGCATGCGCAGTTCCAAGCTGTTGTTCTTGACGAACAAATGTATAGCGAGCCATATCTTTAGGTTTATTGATTAGATCTAATAGCTCAGTTTTTCCATGAGAAGCAAGAAGATTTTCCAAATATGGAGCATCTTGAAAATAAGCTTCCAAAGTAGTCTTGTGAGTAGATGTAATCATAATAATATCATCTATCCCCGATTGAACAAGATCTTCCACAATATATTGAATAACAGGCTTATTTCAGACAGGAAGAAGTTCTTTAGGAATCGTTTTGGTAATAGGAAGCATCCTCGTACCCAGTCATGCAACAATAATTACAGCTTTCATTATAAGAAAAAAAGATAAATACACATGATAACTACCATATATATTTACCTCTAAAAATAAAGACCAAAACTATGTTATCTTCTGCAATTTTGCCTTTGCTCTTACATTGGATGGTTCATGTTCCAATACTCTAAAGTAATACCTTTGTGCACTCTCAGTATCTCCCAATTCTAGATACAAATCAGCCAATGCATTAAGATACGGCACGTTTGCAGGTCTCAATTTCACTACTTTTTCTAAAGTCTCTACTGCAACATCTTTTCTTTCGGTGTTATAATATATTTCAACCATACTTATATAGTATTTTGGATTAGAAGGCTTAAGATCAATAGCTTTCTCTACCAACAATTCAGCTGTTTCAAATTCACCCTTAGAAAGATATATCTCACCAATTTGCCAAATGGCTTTATGATCTTGTGGCTCCATATCAATAACCTTCTTTAATAAGGTTAATGATTTTGTATAATTTCCCAACGTGAAATATAAATCAGCCAACATTTGGTTAAATTCTAAATTTTCTGGATCTATAGCAAGTCATTCAACAAGCTTTTTTTCAAACTCCTCTATTTTTCATTTTTCTTTACACATCAACGCTTCATATCTAATTTTTTCCAAAAGTTTTTTTTGTCTCTGAGCAATGTCCTTTTGGACGTGTTCCTGTTCAGGAGTAATGGTAGGACTACCTACCGTTGGCACTTCTGGCTCAGATACTTCTTCTTCGAGAGCCGGAACAACAGCAGGGATAATAACTTCTTCTTGGTTATCATCTTCTTCAGCCAGCACTTCATTTTCAAATAAGATAGTTTCTTTCATGCTATCAAGTTCTTTGATTTCTTGTATCTTCTTAGATACAAGTGCAGAAGACTTTTTAAAATATTTTATTTTTAATGCTTAAAACAACGATAACCGCTAAAAACCATAATCATATCATTTCGATTGGCAGCTTCTATTACTTCTTGGTCTCTCTTAGAACCACCAGGTTGAATAATAGCCTTTACCCCTGCCCTGGCAGCTTCTTCCAGGCCATCTGAAAATGGGAAGAAGGCATCAGATGCCAAATAGCTATCTTGAGATTTTTCTCCAGCTTTACGTACAGCAATTTGGACAGAATCTACTCTACTCATCTGGCCAGCTCCGACACCCACCAATCGTTTGTCCTTGGACAGCACAATTGCATTTGATTTAACATGTTTTACTATTTTCCAGGCAAGTAGTAATTCTTTTATATCTTCATCAGTAGGTTTTTTTTCTGTAACTACGGTTAAATCATCTTTTGTTATACCCTTAAAATCACGGTCCTGTAATAAAAATCCACCAGAAACCTTCTTAATATCCTTTATATGGCGATCCTGTATACGTAAATCACCAACTTGCAGTAATCGACGATTTTTCTTTTCTTTGAGAATGCTTAAAGCGTTTTTACTAAAAGAAGGTGCTACTATTGCCTCAACAAAGGGGGTTTCGTTGATTAAACCGGCTAACTTTTCTTCTACCCGACGATTAATGCCAATAATACTACCATAAGCAGACAAGGGATCTCCCTGATAAGCCTTTTGATATGCTTCTTCTATGGTTTCTGAAGTAGCCAGCCCACAGGGATTAGTATGCTTAATAAAAGTTACAGTAGGTTCATCAAAATCCTTAATAATACCCAGCGCTGCTTCCAGATCAACTAAATTATTATAGGAAAGCTCTTTTCCTCCCAATAGTTTCGCATCACCTAGATTCGCTTCTTCTGTAAGCCTTTCATGATAAAAAGCTGCCTTTTGATGTGGGTTTTCTCCATATCTTAGAGTGTTAACTTTTTGTGCACCCATAACCAAATAATTGGGGAAAGACCCTTCATTGGGAGTCATCTTTCTACCTAAATAACGGGAAATCAGACTATCATAATAAGAAGTATGTTGAAAGACTTTTACAGCCATTTTCTTTCTGGTAGCTAACGATATATTTCCTTCCGGACCTAATAACTCTTCTAATACCAGTTTGTAATCATCAGGGTCAATTACTACAGTAACATCACGATAATTTTTAGCAGCTGCCCTGAGAAGTGAAGGACCTCCAATGTCTATATTTTCGATTGCTTCTTCTAAAGACACGTCCTCTTGTAACACCGTTTTTTCAAAAGGGTACAAGTTTACCACAATTACCTGTATAGGCATAATATTTTGCTCTTTCAATTGCTTCCGATGTTCAGGCTTATCACTCTGAGCCAATAATCCACCAAAAATAATGGGGTGTAATGTTTTTACCCTTCCATCCAAAATCTCCGGAAATTTTGTAACTTCAGAAATCAAAGTAACATTAATATTCGCATTTTTTAATTCTCTTGCAGTGCCACCAGTGGAAATAATTTCATACCCCGCTTTTTCTAATCCTCTCGCCATTTCAACAATACCTGATTTATCTGAGACACTGATTATTGCCCTTTTTCTTTTTTCCACTTTTTAATCCCTTTCCTTCTTAAAAAATCTATATATTCTTACCTGGAGAAAAATTTAATCCTTTTTTGCCAATATCTTTTCTATAATATCCTTTTTCAAAATGTATTTTATTAACTCCCTCATATGCCTTTTCGATTGCCCCGGTCAGCGTATCTGCCCAGGAAGTAACTCCAAGCACTCTTCCTCCGGAAGTTACAATCTTATCATTCTTTTTCTCAGTTCCGGCATGAAATACCATAGTATCCTGTTTATTTAGTAAATCTTCCAACCCCACAATTGTCTTCCCTTTTTCATATTTACCTGGATATCCCCCTGAAGCGATAACAACACAAACTGAACTCTGATTCGTCCATTCAACTTTTATCTGATTTAAATTTTCTTCTTGCGTAGCACATAATATTTCAATTAAGTCTGTTTTTAATCCAGGCAGAATCACCTGTGTTTCCGGATCTCCGAATCGGGCATTAAATTCTAACACCTTGGGTCCCTCTTTCGTTAATATGAGCCCGGCATAAAGTACTCCTTTAAATTTTCTTCCTTCTTTCTTCATTCCTTTAATTACCGGTTGAAAAATGCTTTTTAAAACCCATTCTTGGGTTTTATTATCAAAAAAAGGAACTGGAGAATAAGCCCCCATTCCACCGGTATTCAGTCCCTGATCACCATCGCTGATTTTTTTATGGTCCTGAGAAGGTGTTATAGGAAGGAAATACTCCCCATCGGTAAAAACAAGCATAGACACTTCCTCGCCTGTAAGAAACTCTTCAATAATTACCCTTTTACCAGCCTTACCAAATTTATGCTCTTTCATAATCTGAGATATAGCTTTTTCTGCTTGAGGCAAATCTTCAATAATAAGAACACCTTTACCAGCTGCCAATCCATCCGCCTTGATTACCAGAGGAAAAGACTGTTGCTGTAAATAAAGCAATGCCTGGTAATAATCTTTAAATACTCGATAACTGGCAGTTGGAACTTGATACTTATCCATGATATATTTGGCAAAAACTTTACTCGATTCTATTTCTGTCGCTTCCAATGTAGGACCAAATATGGGGTAATTATTTTTCTCGAAGTGGTTGACAATACCTAAAGAAAGGGGTATCTCCGGTCCAACTACGGTTAAATCAATTTTTTTATCACGAGCTGCTTGAAATAGGCCATCAATATCTTCGACTTTTATATCCAAGCATTCTGCCTGTGAAGCAATTCCGGCATTACCAGGCGCACAATATATTTTATCAACTCTTGAACTCTGGGACAACTTCCAAACAATAGTATGCTCTCTACCCCCATTACCAATAACTAATATATTCAAATAAGCATCCTCACAATCTATTTTTCATTTTTATACTATAATGTCTTTCATATTTAAAATTATATTCTAATATTTTATCGATAAATAATCTAATGTGCAAATTAAAAAAGACAATTTTTGCAAGAATGAATTGTTGTATTACTGGGTTAATACAATTAAACAATTGTTATATTTTCCAGCATACCAATAAAGTTCTTTGTTTTATAATTGTTTTATTTAACTCGATAACACATGTACAATAATCATTTGGGCTCGATACACGATACTCACAACTTGATATTTTTTAAATCACTCAATTTATCAATCTATTATTCAAGGAATTCAATAAAGTAGTATTTCTTAGCTATTAATATTGTATTTTGACTCGATACTCAATACGCGATACGCACGACAAATTTAAAACACTTCATAGCTTAAAAAACGCAATAAACTATTTAATGACCCTGTAGGATAAAGAAAGAGATTATCAGGAATTTTAATTCGTTCTTCGAAAGTTGCTCCCGCTTTTTTTAATTCACTGATAGTCTTTTCATTTTTAAACATTTGCACTAAAACCTGTTCGCTGGCTAACATCAAGGCACTATATTGTATTGGATGGGGTTTGTACTTAGTACCTCCTAAATAGCTAAAAATAATGGTATTGGGTTTTGTTGAATGTCTTGCCTGGACAATAGTAATCAATTGAGGACGTAATTCACCTTTGGTAGAATCAATAATGGGCAATTTTTTCAGGCGATTATGATAATCAATATAAGTGTGAGGACTATCAATAATTTCAATATTAACGCCTAATTCCTGTGTGCAAATTTTTTTTAGAAACTGATTTGGTTCAGTTCCCTCTTCCAATTTTCCACCAAAAGCAGATAAGGAAGCTTTTCTTTTATTATTTTCATATATCCAATTCTTGCTGTCTTTTATTGCAAATACAAATTGATTTTCGTATTTCAGAAAAATAGATGTGTAAACTTCAAAATGACCTTCTACCTTTGATATTTTTTCCACAAAATCATTGATCCAGGTTCTATTCAATTGAATATCTCCTTTCTCTTTTTAAAATCAGTAATATTCTATGCCAAATAGGCATTGGAAACATACTGTAATACCATACGATGGGTGTTAAAAAAAGATGCATTAATGGCAATACAGTGTCGCATCATATTATTCCACTTCTCACGTTGATGATAATAAGTAGGAATAATCTCTCTTTCTAATTTCTGATAAAGTGAATCAGCTTCTTCCTGGTCAATGCTTTCGAAATTTGCTGCAGAACCAATTGACCAGCCGGTAATACCTTCAATGCATCCTTCGACCCACCATCCGTCTAAAATACTAAAACTAGGTACGCCATTGTGTGCTGCTTTCATACCGGATGTACCAGATGCTTCTTTAGGTTTTCTGGGTGTATTTAACCATAAATCCACCCCACTTGTCAGCATTTTTCCTAAATCCATATCATAATTTTCCAAATAAATAATTTTGATATATTCCTTTATCTGTTTGGATTCATAAATAATCTTTTGTATCAACTCTTTTCCGGAGTTATCTTTGGGATGTGCCTTGCCGGCAAAAATAAGTTGTAGTTTACCCTCTCTTTTTGCTATATCGATCAGTCGATTTGTATCATGAAAGACCAAATCAGCACGTTTATAGGCAGTAGCCCGTCTGGCAAAACCAATGGTAAAAATATCTTTATCAAAATCTGAATAGGTTTTTTGATTAATATAATGAATTAGTTCTTCTTTGGCTTTCTGGTGAGTGTTCCAAACCTCATTTCCTGGAATATTAAGAGCATAACGCAAACTAAAAGGATCGGATTTCCATCCGGGTATATATTGGTCGTAAAGTTTGGAAAAATGCTTATTTGTCCAGGTTGCAGAGTGAATGCCATTAGTAATGGAGTCAATGTGATATCCTGGGAACATTTCCCGGGAAACCATACCATGTCTTTTTGCTACACCATTAATATAATGGCTAAGATTAAGGGCTAGCTGAGTCATATTCAAATGCTCTGCACCCGCTAAGTTTTTCAAGAAGTCATATGGAATCAGCTCACCAAGAACCTGCTTGACCAATTCATAAGAAAATTTATCCATCCCGGCAGGGACCGGAGTATGGGTAGTAAAAACACACTTATTTTTTACCTTATCTATATCCCACTGCCTGGTTTCCTGATTAAGATGGTAATTCAGTAATTCTAGAACTAATAAACTGGCATGACCTTCATTCATATGGTATCTGGTAATATCATAATATCCCAGCTCTTTGAGCATTCTAACTCCGCCAATGCCTAAAATAATTTCCTGTGCTAAACGATATTTATCATCCCCACCATATAAATAGTAAGAAAGGCTACGATCATAGTCGCTATTTTCAGAAATATCGGTATCTAAAAAATAAATGGGAATAACATCACCGTCTATACCTCTTGCCATATACATCCAGGATTGAATTTTAACAATCCTTTTTTCGATTTTTACTTGTACCTGAGCCGGTAATTTTATTAAATATTCATGGGGATCCCATTCTTCCGCTAATTCCTGTTGATTTCCATTTTGATCAATTTTTTGCTTTAGATAACCTTTTTTATAAAGAAGAGTAATTCCAATCATTGGTACCCCAAGATCAGCAGCCGACCGTATTGTATCACCGGCCAAAATACCCAATCCACCACTATAAGTAGGAATCTTTGAATCAACACATATTTCCATAGAGAAATAGGCAATTTTATTCTCTTTTTTGATACACTCTTCATGTTCAAAGATTAAACCTTTTTTTGCTTCCATCTTCTCTCCCCATTATTATTTGTATATTTATTTTAATTAATTTGCTTAGAATAAAAAAATAATTTTTTCTATTTTCTATCAAACTTATTTGATTGTATCATATTCGGTCAATTTATTTGAAGCTAATTATATACTAACATTTCTTTAGATATTTTATAAATTTTTTATAAACTTTTTATGGCTTGTTAAAAATATTGTAATATAATTCTAATAGTGCAGGGAGTCTATATATTTTTGTATTTTTATTTATAAGACTCTTAATTTTGTTATTATTAATAGTATATTACTGATATAATATCCCAAAGAATTCTTAAAACCAAAAAGGAAAAATTAAAACAGTGACAATTCAAAGAAGACTATGGATATCAAATTTAATACAATCATCATTACAATAGTTTTGCTAATTGGGGTCAGTTTAGTTATTACAAAAATTTTCAGGATTTTATTGGCTTGCCTTTAACTGATAGCCCTAAGCTTCCTTTAGTCATCATCTTTACAGAGCCTATCATGCTTTGGGCAAAACCATAGAAACTGAACCTGAACGATTTTTAGAACCGGAATACCTCCAGCAAGTTGATGATTTCTTAAATTCCTTTAGTACCGGGTTAGCTGTTAAAAAAAATGAAGAGTTCATTTATTTTTCTCCCTTTGTTGCCTCATTAGGATTTAAGAAAGAAGATTTTTCTTTTGCAGAATACAAAGCAGATCCAGGTTCTGAAAACCTTACACAGGTTTCAGATAATCTATACATCAAAGCTATGCCTTTTGATTTTGATGATGAATCGAATGGAGTTCTATTCTTGATTAATGATTCTACAGCGGTATCACAAGAATTACGTCAATTTAAAGAATCAATTATTTATACATTGATTCTATTTCTCGTTATTATGATTATTATAAATACTTTAATAACATATTATTTATCCAAACAGATTGTTAACCCGTTAATACGTCTAAAAAATGCAGCCTTACAAATCAGAAAAGGTAATTATAATTTTCATCTTCATACTCATTCCAAAGACGAGATTGGGGACCTGTTTCAGAGTTTTGAATCAGCCCGTAAACAGTTACAAAAATCCGAAGAAACAAAGAAAAAGTTTGAACAAAATCGCAATGAATTGATTAGTAACATTTCCCATGACCTAAAAACCCCGATTACTACTATCAAAGGTTATGTGGAAGGTGTGATGGACGGTGTTCCAAAGTCAAAAGAAAAAAAGGATAAATACTTACAGACTATTCACCAAAATGCAGTCCACATGGAATCATTAATCGAAGATCTATTTTTGCTCTCCAAGTTTGATTTAGATCAATCTCTATATCAATTTGAGAATATTAATATTAAAGATTACTTAGCTGACTCCTATGAAGAATTAAGATTTAATCTGGAAGAAAAAGGAATCCGGCTTGATTTTGAAGCCCGTTATAATGAAAAAATCCCGGTGAAAGCAGACCGGCAACAGTTGAAGAGAGTCATTCTTAATATCATCAATAATGCTATAAACTATAAGAATAATACTAATCCGGTAATTAAAATGATATTAACAGAAACAGAAGATGAAGCGCAGATTGAGATCCGTGATAACGGAAAAGGTATTCCTGAAGACCTGTTGAGCAAAATCTTTGACCGTTTCTATAAGGCAGATAAAGCCCGTTCAGATCATGCATCTGGTACAGGTTTAGGTCTCTATATTGCCCAGAAAATCATTTTGGACCAAAATGGCCATATTTGGGTAAAAAGTAAAACTGGTCATGGTACCAGTATTTTCTTTACCTTGAAGAAAATAAATAAAAATACAACAATTCATAAATAAATAGGAGAACAACAAATAAAAAATGAAAAAAATTCTGATTATTGAAGACCAACAGAGTATTGCAGAATTAGAAAAAGATTATCTGGAAATAAATGACTTTAAGGTAGATATAAAAAATAATGGCCGGGAAGGTCTTAACCAGGCTTTAACTGAGAATTATGACCTTATTTTACTCGATCTAATGTTACCGGATATAGATGGTTTTGAGGTATGTAAAAAAATACGGAATAAAACAAATATCCCCATATTGATTATTTCTGCCAGAGGAGAAGATATTGATAAGATTCGCGGATTAGGACTGGGGGCTGATGATTATATTAGTAAGCCCTTTAGTCCCAATGAATTGGTAGCCAGAGTCAAGGCACACCTGGATCGATTTGATCGGCTTACCGGTAAAACTGAAAAAATAAAACATATAATTCAAATAAAAAATCTAACTATTAACCAAATTTCTCACCATGTCTTTCTGGACAACCGGGAAATCAATCTTACCACCAAAGAATTTGAAATACTGAACTTCCTGGCATCCCATCCCAATATTGTCTTTAGCAAAGAGCAACTATATGACCATGTATGGGGTGATGATTCTTATGGTGATATTGCTACTATTGCGGTTCATATCAAAAAAATTAGGGATAAAATTGAAAAAGATCCCCAAAATCCCCGTTTTATTGATACATTATGGGGTTCCGGTTACCGCTTTAATGCTTAATCAATTCTATCCCAGTTTATCTCATTTCTTTTTGGAAAAGAGATTGCAGTCGTTTCATCCATTCTGAGTTAATATTTATTCATATCTCAATGCATCAACCGGGTTCATCCTGGCCGCTTTCATGGCAGGATATAATCCAAAAAAGACCCCTATAAATAAGGCAAAGCCAAAAGCTAAAACTACAGAAATAACCGGAATTATCAAAGGCCAATCAGCAAAATTGGACAAAAAATAGGCAATTAACCAGCCTAAACCAACACCAATCATTCCGCCTACACTGCTCAAACTTAATGATTCCATTAAAAATTGAAACAGTATATTTTTATTTTTGGCACCCAATGCCTTACGGATACCTATTTCCCGGGTTCGCTCGGTAACCGATACCAGCATAATATTCATAATGCCAATCCCGCCTACCAAAAGAGAAATGGCAGCAATTCCACCCAGCATCAGGCTCATGGTATTGGTAACTGAACTAACCGTACCAAGAATTTCGTCCTGACTGATAATCTTAAAATTTTCTTTATCCGGGTCATCTAATGCCTTTATCATAAAATTTTCTAATTCTTTTGCGGCATTGGAAGCTTTTTCTGAGGAATATGACTGTGCTAGATAAGAATTAACATAATTATGGGCTGTCATTCTGTCCATAGCCACGGATAAGGGAATATAAGCCTGCTCATCCAGGCTTCCGGCCATAGAACCACCCTTTTCTTTCATTACCCCAATTACGGTAAATACAAAAATCCGACCATTATAATTTATTTTAACTCCTTTGCCAATAGGATTTTCATTGTCAAACAAATCTTCAGCCAATTGAGAACCCAGTACAATCACCTGTCTTCTCTCACGATCATCATCCTGGCTGAGAAAAACACCTTGTGCTACTCCATAATTATTGACTTGAGCATATTCATCTATTGTGCCTATTACCGTAGCGCTAACATTGATATCATCTGAGATTAATGTACCGCTTACCTGTTTTATGGGAATAACCTTTTTTACTGATGGAGAAAACATTTCCATATAATCAGCCATTTCCAGGGTAAAATTTTCCTGCGAACTTCCCCCACTGACTGTGCTCGCCTGCCCTCTCACTGTTTTTGAGTAAATGGTAATCATATTGGAACCTAAATCGGCAATTCGAGAAGTAACCTGTTGAGTAGAACCGGTACCAACAGATACAATAGCAATAACTGCGCCTACACCAATAATGATACCCAGCATAGAAAGAAAAGTACGCATTTTATTTGCCCATAAACTCTCCAGGGCAATTTTTAAGCCTTGTAATATCATGCTACTACCTCATCTTTATCAATCAAACCATCTTTTAAATGGATTATTCTTTTGGCGTATCTGGCAACTTCCGGTTCATGGGTAACCAGAATAATAGTATTCCCTTCCTCATGTAATTTTTGAATAATATCCATGATATCCAAGCCGGTTTTGGAATCCAGATTGCCGGTTGGTTCATCAGCTAAAATAATGGAAGGATGATTGACCAATGCCCTGGCAATGGCTACCCGCTGCTTCTGGCCACCGGAAATCTCATTAGGCCGATGACTAACCCGCTCACCCAGTCCTACATCCTGCAGAGCCTGTAATGCTATTTTTTTTCTTTCTCTTGCCGGAATGCCGGCATAAATCAAAGGAAGTTCAACATTTCTTAAGTTAGTAGCCCGGGGTAACAGGTTAAACTGCTGGAAGACAAAACCAATTTTTTTACTGCGAAATAAGGCTAACTGGTTATCACTAAGGTTACTGACATCCTGGTCAGCAAGTAAATATTCCCCCCCACTGGCATAATCCAAACAGCCTATAATATGCATTAGGGTAGATTTTCCTGAACCTGAAGGACCCATAATAGAAACAAATTCTCCTTCATTTACTGCAAAAGATACTCCTCTTAGGGCTTCTACTTTCACTTTTCCCAGATGATAGATTTTGGTCATTTTTTCTATTTTCATTACTACTTTGCTCATTTTTACTTTACCTCATCTTCAGTATAGGTGAGCCTCCACCAAATTTCCCTATCGGAGAATCTCCAGAAATATTCATCTGGTAATTATTGCCCACAATACGGTCTCCCTCCTGTAGTCCTTCAACAATTTCCCGGTAAAATCCGTCACTAATTCCGGTCTTTACCGGTGTAGGAGTTGCCTTGTTCCCTTCAACTTTTAACACCATACTCCCCTGATTACCTTCTGAAACTGCCGTAACCGGAACTACAAGAGCGCCTTCAATGGAATCCACAATAATTTCAGCAGTGGCAGAAAATCCCGGTTTGAAATAAGGGGATACTTCATCCATACGAAGTGTAACCGGGACAGTTACTACTCCGCTTTCAGCCCTGGCATATTCGGCAACCTCTACCACTTTTCCGGAAAAAATTTGTTCTTCAAGAATATCCAATTCAATTTCCACTTCCTGCCCGACTTCTACTCTCTGGCAATCTACCTCACTAATGGAAACCTCCACCTCATAAGAAGCGTCATCAATCATATAAATAACATCATCAATTCCCTCGATAAAATCTCCCTCTTCTACAAATATTTCTACTATTTTACCGAAAAAAGGGGCCTGGAGTGTTTTGGATTCATATTTATCCAGGGCAACTTCCATGGTCAATTTTTTTTCTTCTATCTGAGTAGGAGATCCGGTAATTTTGGCCAGGTCATATTCATTTTTTGCCCTCAGATAATTTAGACGTTCCTGTTTATCTTCCAGCTTAACCAGCTCCTGTCCTTTTTCTACCACATCACCGGCTTTAACCAGTATATTCTCTACAGTGCCGCCGGCTGTTCCGGTAGTAGCAAAGCTCAAATATGTCTCGTTTTCCGGTTTTATGTAGCCACTGGTTGACACTGTTTTTTTGATATTTCCTCTGCTCACTTCTATAACCGTATCCGGATCAACCTCTTGGGTGAAACCATCTTCTTCTCCTGATTTAGAAGTGTTTCCAATAATAGGAATAGGCAAATAATCTTTGCCCAGATAAATACCGCCACTGATTAGTATCAGTATAAATAGCCAGATAAATAATTTTTTCTTTCTCATGCTATGTACACCTCAAAATTCTTCCTGTAAAAAACCTATAAAATGCGCTAACTGCAAACGGTTTACAAACCATTCATCTTCAGCTTGCTTCACATTGATTTCCTTTTCTTTCAAGTTCAGTATTTCATTTTTCCATTGGGTCTCACTGATTGCACCCTGCTTATATTGTTTCTCCATGATCTCTGCCTTATCCTCTTCTTTCTCCAAAGCCAATAGCTGGTTATCCAGAGTAAGCTGATTATACTGATCCTGATCCATTAACTGCTCTGCTTCTAATTTTAATTGTTCTTTTAGATAGACTATGCCGACTTCTTTCTGCCGAATATTATCCTGTTTTTGGTCCTCTTTTAACTCCTGGACTCCGCCATCTGCTAAATTAATAGAAAAATCCACCATTACAAACCAGTCAGCCGGAAATTGATATCCCCCGGACAAATTAACTATCGGTTTTCCCTCATCTTCAGTCCATCCCAATTCCTTGACTAGTTCTTCCTTCTCCAATTGACTATTTTTAACCTGGTAATTATTTTCCAGAATCTCTTCTATCAGATTTTTCTGATTTTCATAACCAGTCTCCATGGCATCCATTCGAGAGAAAAGTCCCTGGATAAAATCAACATTTTTTTCAAACTTTAACATCTTATCTTCCGGTAAATTCAGAAAAAGTGAAAATTGTTTTTTGGCCCGAGAAAGAATTTTTTCCTGATTGAATAATTGATTTTTAGCTTCTTCCAGGGCAATTTGGGCTTCTGTTTCCTGCTGGTATCCTCCTTCTCCCAATTCTACCTTTTTTCTTATCCTGGATAATTCCTCTTCGGCCAGCACCATACGTTCTCTGGCAATCTCAGCCTGTTCCTGTAGGCGAATAATATCCAGGTAATCTCTGATAAATTCAATCTGTTTTTCCATCTCCTCCCACCTTAGTTCTGCTAATCTCCTTTTCAGGCTGTTTTCTAGGGAGTAGACCTGTTTTTCATTTTCAGTCCAGCTATCCGGATAAATATTTTTTTCTAATATTAGATTGGCATTGATTTGATTGAGTATTTCCTCAAAATCCCCCTGATTTAGATTCTCTGATTCCCAGGTAAATTCTGAAGATAGATTAATATCACCAACCAGTTTTTTGG
This sequence comes from Candidatus Atribacteria bacterium, assembly GCA_018402425.1. Lineage (GTDB taxonomy): Bacteria > Atribacterota > Phoenicimicrobiia > Phoenicimicrobiales > Stramentimicrobiaceae > Oleincola > Oleincola secundus. The sequence goes on from JAGYIZ010000033.1 coordinate 13,839, forward strand.
TAGATTTTAGACTCACCTGGGCGGCAGTAGTGAATGATTTTTCACCCATTTCCGGCATATCTTCTTCGGCATCTTCTGCATCTTCTCCTGTATAACCAAAGTTCCAGATAGGCTTTACACTCAAATCAGTCTGCAGGGATTCGGAAGCATCCAGAATTTTTAAATTTCTTTCCAGTTCAGTAATACTGTTACGAATAGTTTGTAAATCATGATTTTTCTCAACACCCCACTGGATTGCTTCTTTAAAACTTAATTCCTTTACCTCGCTGGCTCCGGCGGGTAAAGATAAGATGAAAATACAGCAAAAAGCTAAAATCATCACCTGAAGATGGTAGTTTATACTGATGTATGTATTTTTTTTCATTTTAACTCTCCTTCATCTAAAGTTCCCATTAATCTCTGTAGTTCCAGGTATGACTGATAAACCTGTCGAACAGAAGAAATGAGACGTGATTGGGCATCTAATACACCTATGGTAGCCGAAAGTGCTTCCTCATCACTCCTCAATCCGGCCTGCACCTGTCGCTGGATCATTTGTTCATTTTCCTTCATTTGATCCAAACTTCTCTGACTTAAAATAATGTCGTGGTTGGCCTGATTATAGTTTAACCATTGGGTTTCTACCTGGTAATCAAGCTCCTGTTCAGCTAAGGATTGATCCAGCTGGGCTATTCCCAGGTTATTTTCCAGTTTTAGAATTTCTATCTCTGGTAAATCATTCGCTTTTGCTAACTCTAATTCTCTTTTGGTCTGTTCCAGCTTGATTTCCTGACTTCGTAAAGTGATGCTGTTCCCCCTGGTTTTATTGATGGCAGTCTCCAGGGTAATTTCCGGAAATTCGGGTATCTCCATTTCTGAGAGATGAATAGGTTGATTATGGTCAATTCCCAACCTGTCTTTTATTTCAATCAACAGTTGCTGGTAATTCAGCTTGCTTTCCTGGTAAGAAAAAAGTGCATCATAATATTCATTTCCCTGCTGTAATAAATCAAGGTCAATGCTATGGCCGGCTGCTACTTGTTGTTCGATATCTCCCAGGATTATTTTTTCCAACTCTTCATTTTTCTCTCTGCTTTCAATGTCTTTTCCGGCCATCAAGAGACGAAAGTAATCATCAACCACCTGAATGAGAAGCTGGTCTTTTTCTGACTGAAATTGGCTTTGTTGATTTAAGAGAGTCATTTCTTTCTGTAAATTTGATATGCCCGATTTGTTCAATAAATTTTCCGCTTCCATTTTTTTAATTTCCAGCCTGGTATTCTCCAGCTGATAACTGGCCTTTTTGAATTGCAGATTATTGGAGATAGCTAACACAATCATCTGGGAAACCCCAGGGTAATATTTTCCTGGCTATAACAGGGGTGCTGCCGATACATACTGCTAGAAGCAGGGTGCACCCAAAAATTAAATACTTTTTTTTCATTGCATTCCTCCTCAAAATCTATAACTGAACTTGTTTATTAACCATGACGTATGAGATGTATGATTTGGTTCACCTATTACTTATTATAGTAATCAATTATAAAAAGTGCTTAAACAAAATCTTAAAATTTTATAAAAATTTCCTTTTATATTCCTTATATTTACTTGACAAATAAAAAAACTTCTCTATAATTTATTTAGCTAGCTAAATTTTTGAGGTGTGCGGAATGAAAAACAAAACAAAAAATATACCAAGGCTTATTATGCAAATAGGTCATCATTTAAAAATGTGCTTGGATGAGAACCTTAGCAACAATAATCTGACCATCTCTCAATTTAAGGTTTTGGCATATTTATGGGAACATGAGTACAAAAAAATCAATCAGAAACAAATTTATGAATTTCTGGAAATCAAACCTTCATCTATGACCAAATTAATAAAATTGCTGGAGGCAAAGAAACTGATTAAGAAAGAACCTGATCCGGATGATGCCAGAAACACCATTGTAAAATTAACTAAAAAGGGAATGGAAATCAAAAGAATCTGTATACTAAATATCAAAGAAGCAGAAAATTACTTGTTGAATGATTTTTCTCAAGAGGAAATTGAAGAACTGGTAATTTTACTATTAAAAATCAAAGAAAAAATTAACTATCAAACTAACCCCTAATAATATAATGTTTTTAGGGAAAGTTAACTTATAAAGGAACAAATAAATGGATGATAAAAGACTAGGAATTTTAAGGGACGAAAAGCCATTAAAGGCAATTTTAAGTCTGGCCATTCCCACAATGATGGGGATGATAGTTCAAATTTTCTATAATCTAACTGACACCTTTTTCGTGGGAAAGCTTAATGATCCTTATCAGGTAGCTGCTGTTTCTGTAGCTTTTCCAATATTTATGATGTTAATGTCAATTAGCGGCATGTTTGGTTTTGGTGCATCGTCCTATGTTTCCAGATTATTAGGCCAAAAAGACTATGAAATGGCAAAAAATACCAGCTCTACAGCCTTTTATACATGTATTTTTGCAGGAATTGCAGTTACTATTTTAGGTTTATTTTTCATATCACCTATTCTACGATTAATTGGAGTAACTCAGGAAACGTTTAGCCATGCAAATCAATATCTTACCATTATCTTTATGGGAAGTATTATTATTATGAGCAAATTTTCTTTAGGATTATTGCTGCGTTCAGAAGGAGCTGCCAAAATAGCAATGTTTGGCATGTTTATAGGTACAGGTATAAATATAGTACTCGACCCAATCTTTATCCTGTTGCTTGGTTATGGAGTAAAAGGAGCAGCAATTGCTACTCTAATAGGTCAATTAAGTGGATTAATATTTTATCTTAATTTTTACCTTAAACAGAAAAGCCTAATATCAATAAATTGGAAATACTTTTCTCCCAAAAAAGAAATATATCTGGAAATCTTTAGAGTCGGCATACCGGCATCACTAAATAATTTAATAATGAGTATTGCCCAGACAATCAGTAATTATGTAGCCGCAGGCTATAATGATATGGTAGTAGCTGCCTTTGGTATTAATTTTCGTATTTTTTCAATGGCAATCATGTTATTGATAGGATTATCGGAAGGAACACAACCATTAATTGGATACAGCTATGGAGCAAAGAAGATTACCAGACTTAATGAGATCATTAAAACAGCAAGTCTAATGGCTACTGGTATTTCGGTCTTCTTTTTATTCATCTTCTATTTCTTCTCCGGACAGATGATTCGAATCTTTATCAACAACGAAGAAGTCATCAATTATGGCATTCAAATTATGAGAGCAATGATAATTTCATTGCCCTTCGCTGGAATTCAATTCTTAATTAGAGTTAGTTTTCAAGCTTTAGGTAAAGGGAAACCCGCCTTGATTCTAGCATTATCCAGACAGGGCTTGTTTTATATACCAACTCTTTTCACACTAAATTATCTATTTGGATTTTCCGGCTTTATCTATGCCCAGCCAATCGCCAACATTTTGACTTTTGTACTGGCAGTTATTTTATTCCAACGGATTAAATTACAAATCGACAACGAATATCAAGAACAAGAAATAGATAGCAAAATAATTAGCCCTAAATTGAAAGAATCCTGTTCAGAAATTTAGAGATTTTATTTAACCATTACCACCTTTTTTCCTTCTTTGAAGGTGGTAATGGTTAAATAAAATGGTTTTACCATAAAGACATACTAACTGAAAGATTTTTACCTAAAGCCCTAAAGAGATTTGAAGAGAAAAGAGCAAAGAAAAAATGGCTAATAAATAGTTAAGTCTCTTTTAGAGGTCTCTTAAAGCCACCCGCTATGCGGGTGCGGTATTTACTGTTATTTTTTATTTTCTTTTTTGCCTGGAGTTCTAAAGAATTGAAAATAGCTCTTAAATTAAGACAATAAAAATATTTTCATAAACTATTCTGATAGTTCGTTATAATAAATAACCTTTCCTACACCAATGTTAATATAATTTTCATCATATTCTCTTTGGAATAATTGTCTGGTTGTATCTCCTGAGCAATGACAGGGTCCAACAAAATGGACACCTAAATTTCTAAACTGTGAAATAATTTTTTCAATACTTCCCTGTGACTGACCCATTAAATGAAATCCTCCCATTACCAAAAGCACATCTTCTTTTAACAAATCCTTCGCTTTTTTAACAATATTAACAATACCGGGATGAGCACAACCGGTAATCACAATTATCCCCTGTTCTGTCCGCACGATGAGAGTCTGTTCTTTAATTCCCATACCAAGTACTCCTGTTGAATAAGTATTCTCACAAATTTTGGTATTTTCCTGGACTTCAAAAATTTTTGCACCATAATTCCGAACTTTTTCCTTGAAATTACGGGGAAAAGCTTGTGGAAGATAAACATCAACTTCAGCATTTTGCTCTAGAAAGTCATCCAACCCCCCAATATGATCTCCGTGAATATGAGAAAGAACTACTAAATCTATTTTCTTGGGGTCAATTTCTAATTTTTCCATATTACTTAACAAAACAGAACTATTGCCCCCTGTATCAAAAAGAATCATTTTTTCGGTACCCTTAACTACACAGGAAAAACCCCAGGAAGTTTTTAATCCTGGTTTAAATAAATAGTTATCATAAATCACCGTAATCTCTATTCCCTGGGAATTGATATGATTCTTGTTTTCTTTAGCTATCACTTCCTCAACACCTATATTGAATGGACCAAAATGTAAATTGGAGATAGCCCACACAAAACATACAGTCAGGATCAGTAACAGCAATAAACTGATTCTATTCAATTTGTTGGACCTCCTTAAAACTATATATATTTTTAGAATGCCATTAGCTATAGTATTTACTGATTAATTTTAAAGCAATGGCCTCCGGGATCAATGGCTTTAAGCCAATAATAGTCGAACTGGGGCCGATACGATAACGTAGTCGCGGAGAAGGTAATTTGATAATTTTTGTAATTAAATCAGCAAGTTTTTCCGGGGATTCACCTTTCCTTTCGGCTTTTTCAACTTCCTTAATAGCATGCGAAAATCGTTGCCAATAAACCGAACTCTGTTTACATTTTTTGGCAATTCTCCGATGATCAGTTAATGGGGTATTAAAATCACCCGGCTCAATCAGTGATACATTTATATTAAAAGGTTCCAATTCCAATCTTAATGCTTCTGTATATCCTTCCAATGCATATTTAGTGGCTGCATAGAATCCCTGGAATGGAATGCCTACCATTCCTATAAGAGAACTGATATTGATTATCTTTCCTTTACCCTGTTTTCTCATAACAGGGATTACTTGCTGACAAACCCGATGAACCCCAAAAAAATTGGTGTTAAAAGTCTGCTGAACCTCTTCTATGGAAGTATCTTCAATACTCCCCGCCAAACTGTAGCCTGCACTATTAATAACCACATCAATCTGACCGGCAATTTTGAGTACCTGTCTAAATGCCTTTTTAACCGAAAAAGAAGAATCGATGTTCATTTCAAGCATTTGAAAACTTCCCTTATAGGTCTTTAAATCATCTGTTTTAAATTCCTCTGGGTGGCGGCTAGTACCAAATACCAGATAACCATCCCGAACCAGTCGACGAACAAAAGCCTGTCCAAAACCACCAGATGCACCGGCAATAAAAATAACTTGAGAATCATTTCTTGACATAATTTACTATCTCCTCTTATCATCTGAAATTAAAAAATTGCTTTTTACTCATTACTCATAATAAATATAAAACATTTAAAAGGGAAATCCTTATCATAGACAAAAAATATTTAAAAAGATATTATAGTGGTTTATAAAATAGTGGAATGTTTGATTATGTTTACTGGCAATTCTTTTATTAATTAAAGATTATCAAATTTATATTGGAAGTTCAAATAATATTGTAAT
>JAGYIZ010000034.1 GCA_018402425.1 Candidatus Atribacteria bacterium
GTTTTTCCTGGTAATATTTGGCATTTCTGGAAGAATTATTGGTAAAAAAATAAAAGCGTTTATTGCAGTTTTTTACTCCTTCTAAAAACTCCAAAGAACCATCAATGATTTTATCTCCAAGGTAAAAAGTTCCATCCATGTCAAGAATGAAACACTTAACTTGTTTTAATAATTCTTTCCCTTTTTCTGAGAAAGATACTTTGCTGAGCAGCTGTTCTTTATAAAAATAGTCCACTACTTTCTTTGAGTATTCCTCCAACAATCCTAAGTCCCACAATAACTGCAAGATGGTATAACGATTTCTGATTTCCTTTCCATAAAGTAAACTATTTAAAAAAGTTTCAGCATCAATTCCTACCTCAATCGGGTTAATCGGTGCTTCTACTTCTTTTAATATTTTCTCAATAGTAGTTACATCAGGAATCAGCTTATCTATCACTTTTATCATTTCAGGCCATTTCTTTTTAATTATTTCAATCCGTTCTTTATGTTTCTCCAGGGAATTTTTCTTCGACTGTTCTTCCATGCTTATTACTGCAGGTGCCCCGGCCTGATATATTCTATTTATCTGCTCTACCCATTTTTCTTTATTAAAATTTTTTACCTTTTCAGCCGAAGCAGCAAAATCTATTTTTTGTCCTTTTAACATTTGATATAACTTCAGAACAGTTATTGTAGTTATTCCTACTTTTGTTCCATGCAGTACAGCTTCTTTACCCCTGAACAGAAACATCATCTCCAAAAAATGTGACAGGTGATGTTCGGAACCGGAAGCAGGCCGGGAACTTCCGACAAAGCTCATTGCTATACCGGTTAATATTAATCCTTCCGTAAGATTGGCAAGGGCTGTATCATTGCCATTCTTAATACCCTCAATATTATTTGTACATTTTTCTATAGAATTACGTACTAAATCAACAACATATTTACAGTAATATTCTCCATTAATAATTCTTGATAATTCCCAGTCACATAAACAGGTATATTTTCCAAGTATATCCCCAAGCCCTGCACTAATCATGTTCAGTGGAGCTCTTTTTAGAATATTTATATCGGCAATAATCGCTTTCGGTGGAACAACCTCATAGGTAGTTTTTAGATTATCTACAATCAGGGCAGCCCCAACCGAAGAAAATCCATCCATAGAAGGAGCTGTAGCAACAATTATATAGGGAATATTTAATTTATAACTTACAAATTTTGCTAAGTCATTTAATGTTCCGGTACCGATTGCAATAATGATATCAGCATCTTTGTTAACGTGAATCAAAAATTCGCTGACACTATTTTCATTAGGGACTAATTGTCCTTTTCTTTTGAAAACATGTGTAGCCAGGTCAAATCCCTTTTCTTTTAATAACTGCTCTACCTTTTCCCCTGCAGCATCATAAGTATTATTATCTGCTACCAAAAAGATTTTTTTGTACTGGTATTTCACCAGCAAATCCGGCAATGTATCAATTGCACCTTTTCTGATAATAATATCCTCTATATCCGCACGATGTGTTTTCCCACAGGAACATTTGATATCTTTATTTAACAAGTCCTGAATTTGATAATCTTTGATACCTTGCACTGTCATTCTCCTTCTGTGTATTTGATTGCTTATTAATCTTACATCATAAAATGATTTATCATCTTTTTAATTAATCCCTGTCAATTATTCTAATTTTGAAAATCTTGGGCCAAAGTTTACCGGTAACAAATAACTGGCTATTTTCCGAATCATAAGCTATTCCATTTAAGACATCAATTTTTTGATTAACATCTACTGTGTCTAAAATGCTGCTTAAATCAAGCCAGGATCTAACTTTGCCCGATTCCGGTTCAATGATTGCGATTTTGTCCGTTTGCCAGATATTGGCATAAATATAACCCTGGATATATTCTAATTCATTAATCTGATCAACATTATTTTGCCTTTCATAGACTTCAATCTGTTTTATTTCCTCTAATGTAAAGGGGTCCAAAAAGCGCAACAGATGAGTTCCGTCACTGATAATCAAATATTCTCCATCATGAGTAATTCCCCATCCTTCATAATCATAAGAAAATGTCTCTAACAATTGAAATGTTTCAATATCATAAATAAAGCCTGTCTGTTCTTTCCAGGTCAGCTGGTATATTCTATCCTTAAAAATCGTGATGCCCTCCCCAAAGAAATTATCCGGAAGATTACGTTGATTCAATATAATCCCTGTTTTCGGTTCTATTTTACGCAAGGATGATTGCCCGTAAAGACCGGTACCCTCGTAAAAAAAGCCCTCATTCCATACTAATCCCTGGGTAAAGGCTTTCGGATCGTGGGGAAAATCATCAATTATCTCATATTGAAGTACGGGAGTATGATTATTATCAGAATAAATAAGGCAACTTTCAAAAAATAAAACTAGAAACAATAATAGCCCAATTAATAATAATTTTCGTACCAGGGGACGGTCCTTTGTCACGATTCATTCCTCCCAGCCCTGTAAACCATCCCTCGATCGATATTTAGAAATTCAGCAATTTCTCTCTCTGAATAAATTGATCTTTCTCTCAATTCTTGAATCAATTTATCCCGAAATCCTTTATTTCTTTTTTCAGAAATTAAATCAAGGTTAAGTTTATTTCTTTTTAAAAATTGATCCCGAAAATTTTTCACCTTTGAATAGGTATTAATTTCCTTGTTTTCCTTGTTTTGTTCTTTATATTCCAAGAAACTATATCTCTCCTCTTTTTTCTGCGAAAAATCAATAAACTGATAGCGCGCTTGTAATAAATCTTCTGAAAAAATTTTTAAAACATTATTATTATTAACTATTTTATTTTGTGAACCGACATAACTTAAGTAAGAACTCCACTGATAACCACCAAGAGATGAAACCAATCCAGCTTTTAGTGGGTTATTATGGACATACCGAACAAGTGCTAAAAGGTAAGTATCATTTTCTACAATTTCACTCTTGAATCTATTCTGAAATAAATGTCCGTTTATCTGGTATTTCTTATTAAAATATACAACATAGGTTGTGTTAATTCTTTTCATGATATGGGATATATTGTCATCACATTCTTTTAAAACTAAGTGAAAATGATTACTCATCAAACAATAAGCATATAAGATAAACTGATTTTCCCTCTTTTTGCTAATTATAATTTTTAATAATCTCTGTCTGTCATCATTGTCTAAAAAAATATCTCTACCTGAATTACCACGTACCATAACGTGATAAACTTGAGTCGGGCTTAGCACCCTTTTTTGTCTTGGCATTTTCTTTCCTATAAATATTTTTTGTTATTGATTATATTTTAACCAATTTAACGTGACAAGGGACCGTCCCCTGGTTTGGTGGTTTGGTGTGTTACAAGCCTACTGATTCCAACAAATAAAAGAAAACAATAATTATCAGGCAAAGAGGAATAATTACAATCCAGACGTTTACTTTAAGGTACTCTGGAAGGGTTATATCACCAAACCAGCCTTTCTTTAGTAATTTCTCCAATCCGGGGTAAAGATGAGCAAAAATGCCGGAACCAATTAGGATCCCAATTAAGCCTCCTAATAATGCATCCAGATTCCCCTGGCCGACAGCAGCTGAAATTGTCCCCGGGCAATACCCCAATAATGCAAATCCTATTCCAAATATCAAACCACCAATAATAGTCATGCCAATAGAACCAGGTTTGGGATGCAATTCTACCATTCCCATTCCTTTCATCATATATATGCCTATCATTCCGACTACAATTGCCGAGAGCATGATTTTAATTACCGTAAAATCTTTTAAAAGCAACTGTCCCATAATTACATCATACTTAGCTGCACCACCTTTTTGTAATAGAAAACCAAAAACAATGCCTGCCAATAAACCAAGAACAAGTTGGGCTTTATTTTGGGAATGTAATTTTTTTAACATATTCAACCTCCAAAACCATAATAAATAAGGCGAGCAGTGAATACTCCTCCAATAAAAAAGAGTATCACAGCCAGCCAGCTGCTTATTGCCAGCTGCATTGTCCCACTAATACCATGACCACTGGTACAACCGCCAGCCCACCTTGCACCAATTCCCAGAACTATACCACCTACCAGAGCAGTAATGAAACGTGGGAAGAAAGCTAAACCAAATTGAGCCATCCATAACGAGGGAATTAGCCTTAATTGAAATTCTCCGGAAATCAATGCTGAAACCAAAGACCCTATAACAATACCCAATACAAACATCCATTCCCAATCAATTTTAGCAGGAAATTTTTGATAATAAGGTTGATCGGCTACCGACCTACCGGTTAAAGTCTGTTCAATCATTCCACTGGTTCTGGTAAAGGCAGTGGAACAGCCAATTGGTTTATTGGATAACAAAAAAGTAAACCAGCTCAAAACTCCAATTCCTGCTCCTGCCAGATATGGGGACCATACTTTCAATGTCAAAAATCCCATCATATACCACTCCTTTGATTCTTATTTTTTAATTTCTATTTTCTATGGAACCTCCACCGATAAGGAAAACTACCCCATTTATTAATTGTTTCTTTGTTTTCACCAAATTCTCCCATGCCGGTCATACCACCGGCAACATTTACCAGGTGTTCAAATCCTCTTTGTAATAACAATGAAATAGCCAAGGTAGAACGATGACCGGTACTACAGATAACATAATACTGTTTTTCTTTATCTAATTCTTTATATCTTTCTCTTAAATCAGGAGCAGATATATTGATTGCTCCCTTCATATGATGCTCTTCAAATTCAGAAACAGCCCGAACATCAAGAATTTTAATATCATCATTTTTTTGCAAAACTTCCAGTTCAGGTGAAGAAACCTGTAAAACATGACAAGTGGGCAATCCATCTTTAGCCCATTCAAACATTCCTCCTTCCAGGAAACCATAGGCATTGTCCAGACCTACCCTCCTCAGCCAGACAGTAACCTCTTCAGCAGAAACCCGATCAGGTGTTACTAACAATAACTGCTTTTCGGGAGGAATAACCCAACCGGCAAAAGTCGGGAAATTTCCGTCATAATCAATACCATAAGAATTAATAATATGCTGCCCTTCAAAAGCATCATAACTGCGACAGTCTAAAACAACATATTCATCAGATTCAGCCAATTTACCAAATTCCAATGGTGATAAAGCTTTTATTTTAGAAAGTTTTTGGACAAGCTGTGGTCCCTTGCGGTTAATTTCACTGCAACGTCCAAAATGATCAGGGACAGGAGGCATCTCATTAGTTAAAGAAGCGATAAAATCTTTTTCTGATTGAATCTGTAATGCTTCATTATATCTTTTTTCATAGCCGATTGTGCTTCTTCTTTTGGCACCCATGGCTCTTCCGCAAAGCGAACCGGCTCCGTGTGCAGGAAGAACCTCACAAAAATCGGGTAATGATTTAAATTTCTTTAAAGTATCAAAAAGTTTGGAAGCCAATTCTTCTGCTCTTCCCGGGAATAAATCCGGTCTTCCAACATCCCCTACGAACATGGTATCCCCACAGAATAAAACTGCCGGTTCATTGCCCCTGGATTTATCTGTGACTACATAAGCAATATGTTCAGGCGTATGTCCAGGTGTCTCCAGGACACTAATTGATACATTATCAATCTGAAACTCATCTCCCTCTTTTAAAGCCTGGTGTTTAAATTGACAATTTGCCGAAGCAGGTGCATATATTGTTGCCCCGGTTTTTTCTGCCAAATCCATATGACCGGAAATAAAATCAGCATGAAGATGGGTTTCAAGGATATGACTAATTTTAAAACCCATATTCTTAGCTGCAGCAATATACCTATCTACATCACGACTGGGATCAACAATAGCACAATTTTCTTCTCCTCCTAAGAGATAAGAACTGTGAGCAATTTTTGATATATAAAACTGTTCAATATACATGATTATTAATTCCTCCTGTAAATTAAAATTCATTAAAAATAAAATAGATAGAAGATAACAGTAACAACAAACAAAAACAGCAAGGTCATGATACCACCGGCTTTCAGGTAATCTGCATTCTCATAACCTCCCGCTGTTATAAGCATAGCATTAACTTGATGTGTGGGCAATATAAAGGAATTAGCAGCACATACTGCTACTAATAATACCAGAGGCCTGGCATCCATTTTTATCAATACCGATAAATTAATAATCAAAGGAATCAAAACAACGGTTGAAGCCACATTTGACATAAACAAGGAAAATAAAGTGGAAATAAGAGCAATAGAAAAAATAATAAAGATAGGATGTTTGCCTTGCATAATAAACATTACCTTTTCAGCCAGAAAAGCAGCCGTACCGGTTTTTTCCATAGCAATTCCCAGTGGAATCAACCCGGCAATTAAAAATACAACTTTCCAGTCTATTGCCTGATAGAATTCTTCAATATTCAATACTCCGGTTAATACCATAACAACTGCACTGGTAAGAAGTGCAATAGAAAGGGGGTACCCGACAAGAGCCAACCCAATCCCGGCAGCAAAGCAGGCTATAGCCAGCAATGATTTTCCCTTCTTCTTGTTTTCTCTTTTAATAGAAGTTAAAACAATAATCTGGCCGTAATCTTTTAACTGATTAATATTTCTCCATAACCCGTGGAATATTAAGATATCTCCTGCTACCAAGATTCTATCAGAGAAATTACCCCGCACTGCTTTCCCCTGGCTAAAAATCATAACCGGCTCTATATGATAATTTTTCCTGATAGCTAACTGTCGTATAGTTTTCCCTATAAATTCAGACCTGGGAGGAATAATAGATTCAGCAAACCCAGCTTTTTCGGGATTTTGAAAATCAGGAAAGATATTCGATTTTTCAATTAACTTCAAATTGTAAAAATCTGCAAATTCTTTTACCTTATCCTCATTCCCTAGTAAAGCCAGTTTTTGACCTGACTTAAAGTGAGTTTCTCTCCAGGGGGCATATTCTATATCTTTTTCCATTGATAAAGCCAGTATATTTAACTGATACTTTTCCCATATCCCGGCGGCTTCGGGAGTTTTACCAACTAAAGGACTTTGTTCGGTAATATAATAATGTTGGACCTGCTGAGGCAATTGCCAGGAATCTATTAACATTTCCTGCTCTGGTTTAATTTCCTTAACATCCCTTTTAGGCAATACATAAGGACCTAAAAAGAAAAAGTATAAAATACCAGTCAATAATAGTAAAAGTCCAACCGGGGTTACACTAAAAAGGTTATACGGCTCCAGGTTTGCGTTTCTTAAGAAATCATTTAAAATTATCAGAGGGCCAGAAGCTACCATAGTAAGTGTTCCCCCTAAGATAGCAGCAAAACCCATGGGCATAATCAACTCTGATGGATGATAATTTTCTTTTTTAGCAATGATAATTACAACTGGCAAAAAAAGAGCCGCTGCACCTATGTTTTGTATTAAAGCTGATACCAAGCCAACAGATATAGAGACCAGAACAATCAATTTACGTTTACTTCCAGAAACCATTTTTATAATCCAACGGGAAAATTCCTCCATTATGCCTGTTTTAGAAATCCCGTAACCCATTACCATCACAGCAATCATGGCTATAACTGCATTACTGGAAAAGCCTGAAATTACCTCTAAAGGTTCTAATATTCCAGACCATCCTAAGGCTAACATGCATAGAATAGCTACCAGATCCACCCGCAAAACATCAAAGATAAATAGAATAATTGTTGTCACTAATATCACTATAACAACAATTTGTTGAGTAAGCATGGCTGCTCTCCTATTATAATTTATATATTACTCAGCGGTGTAAAAAACTATAGAATATTATTTTGCTTTACTTCTTCTTTAGTTCCTTTTTAGTTCCTTGACCTTCTGAACATATTTTTCCATATCATACTTTCTTCTTAACCCATTATCATTCATATAGCGAACTTTTCCAAAAATAGGACGTTCTTTCCATGCCCGGTCATGCTTACCAAAACACCAGGCAATTCCCGCATATCCATTAGGGTCTCTGCCATCCAGCTCATATTTATTATTCAGATAAATACATCTTTGGAAAGCCTCCTGAGGTGTAGGACTCCATTCCAGTATTTTTTTACCCCAATACATACGCATATATCCATGCATCTTCCCGGTAATTACCATTTCCTGCTGAGCAGAATTCCAATAAGGATCATGTGTCAGTGAATGTTCTAATTCTGCAATTGAATAAACAGTTTTCCTGGTATCATCCTGATGCTTTTCAAGAGTACTTTTTGCCCATCTTGGTAATCCTTTGAACTGGTCATAATTACTATTATAATAAACATAATTAATAGCCAACTCACGGCGGACAATCAATTCCTCCAGATAAACCCGATAAGCTTCTGCCGGTGCTTCAGCTTTTAATCTTAAAGCAATATAAAGCGGAGATATCTGTCCAAAATGAAGATAAGGACTCATATGCGATAAAAAATCCTGGGAAGGATCATTTCTTAAAGACTCAAAACGATATATTTTTTTATTTATAAATTGATTCAATAATTCTTCTGCCTTTTTTTTACCACCATGATAGACAGGGGAAGGAGAAACTGAAGTATCTACTGATAATTGTTTAATATTATTTTGTAAATCATTTATGGGAAAAGATGTTATTTTAAAATCGTCTAAAGCATAATCCGGACTAGTCATATCCATAGGTTGCAAATAATCTAACAATAAGCGATTTATTCTCGGCCGAAAAGTTCCTGCTGTAAACTCTTCTTTAGATGAAGCACTCTCTACAGGTACTACAACATCACTTTCAACCTGGATTAGAAGGCAAGGTAATTCCCGTGCATATTTTTCCCGCCATTCGATTTGAAAACTCAGGTACCCACAATCAGTTACAACCATCACAGCTTCTTTGGAGAGCTCTAATAAATCGGGATATTGACCAGAAGACTGATAATTAATAATCATTTGAATTCCTTCCTGCGTTAAATCCTGCATTACTTCCTGTAATCCTTCCAGCATAAAAGAGTAATGACGAAGATTAGCATCCGGAAAATTATCAGTTATCTCAAAATAGACTAAAACCGGTAATGAGCGTTTATTCGCTATTCTAATGGTTGTCTCTAACGCTTGATTATACCAAACACGCTGAGAAGCCTGCATCCAGTAAATAACATAATCCCCTTTTTGCTCATCTTTATCATTAAGATAGGCAATTCTGTCTTCCTGGATCATTTATATTTCACCTCATTTTCTAAAACATTTTTATTATTATAAGTAAAAAGTATTTATAGTTAGTAATTATTCTAACAAAAATTTTCATAATACACTATGAAAATAATTTCTTCTATACCCGTATGATGGTAACCCTCTGTTGATTTACATTTTAACATAAATTATTACTAAACAATCATAAAATTGAAAACTACTTTTTTTCAACACCTCTTTGATAATCTTTATTATCTATCCTAGATCTTTTCTGGATACATGGTAATTAATTAAGCAAAAACCCTTTTGTATCATAAAATAAATACAAAAGGGTTTTTGCTTAATTAATTAGATAAAAAAGGTTTTGTCAGCGTAGACTTTGTAAGCTAAATAAATCTTCATCCAATTCCGGGTTCAACTCAATTTCATTAATAATAAACTGGGTATAGGTATCTTTGCGTAATTTGTTTTCCATAATTATTTGCACCGGTAGCCAGCGGCCTTCTATCTCTTCTATCTCCTGTACTTCACTTGTTTTTAATAATCTGCCGCTTTCAGCATAGAGCTCCTCTTTTAACCCGACAAAACGCTCTTTATCAATCCAGCTAACCCTGCGATAATAAGAGACCTTTTTTCCGGGGACAGCAATAGCTTCCAGCACATAGCAGGGGCGGTCATTAAAAGTATCTTCTTCTAACAGGGTAAAGCTGTATAATTCAGTCAATTTATCCGATTCCATCATATCCTGATAGGAGAAGTCGCTGCCCATAAATCCCTGTTCCAACATATGCCCGGATATCTTGACAATATCTTCTGCATCAGGGAAGAACATCCACAGGTTATCATCTCTTTTTAGATACTTTGTTCCTCTATCGCCAGGATTGGTAAATTCTACCAGCCCGTCCTTTTCCAGGGAATACATAATCATGGTCTTCTCTATCCTTCTGCCTCCCTGACTTATAATCATGGTCGCCTCTGCCCTGGATGTGTGGATATACTCGTTATCATCTCTTCTTTGGATAATATCTTCGGCAGTCATTTGAGACAAAACTACTCCTGTTAAAGTAATAAACAGAAAGATACTTATCATGGCAATTAATAATTTTTTTGTTTTTTTTTGCATCTGCTAATTTCTCCTTTCATCAAGTTATTTTAACGTAATGCCTCATTGGGCTCCAGGCGGGCAGCCATTCTCGCAGGAATAATACAGGCAATTGTAACTACCACAACACCCAGTACAAAGGCAAAAATCAGGTTTTCCAGACTAAATACAGTATAAAAAACTGACTCAAACATAAGGTCTGCAGACATCCCCTCCATGGCGGCACCAAAATCCATACCGACTACCGAGAATATTTTAGTTATAATTCCACCAATTATCACTCCGATAGCACTACCCCATACACCGATAATGACTCCCTCCATGGCAAAGAGGTAGAGAATTTCCCTGGCATTCAAACCCAATGCACTCATCATTCCGATTTCACGTGTTCGCTCATTAACAATCATAATAAGCGTATTTATAAGTACAAAGCAAGCCAGCAGAATGATAAATATATAAATAAAATTATAAATAACAACGGCAATACCAAACATTTCAATCATGGGATAATCCCGGTTCCAAAGCTGCAGCATGTATTTCCCGGAGGAGTCTTGCTTTTTAAAAAACTCTTCTATGCGCGGTAATACAGTATCTGCTTTCTGATAATCAGGAGTAACAATCAGTAATTCAGTTACTTCACCAGGAATCTCCAGAATTTTCTGAGCCTGATCAAGGGGCAGATAGAACAACGAATCGTTTAGCAGTTCAAGTCCGCTCTGTATTTTCCCGACAATCTGAAAGGTAGATGCCTGCAAAGAATCAAAGGCAGTATTGTACATGAAAGTAATTTTTTCTCCTACTTTGTGTCCAGTCTCTTCCAATAAGCCGGCACCCATAACAACCTCTCTTTCCCCGGGTTTTATCATTCTCCCTTCGGAGATTAACGCATTTATATTGGTAAATTTGGTTTCTTCCGCAGGGTCTACTCCCCAGCCCATCATGGTCACTAATTTTTCTTCAGTACTGACCATGGCACCAAATTTAAGCCTTGGTACTACCTGCTCAACACCTTCTATCTGTTGTAAGCTTTCGGCAATATTTTCATACCCTTCGTTTTCAATACCATTAACTGTGTAATTTAGAGACAACATATGTTCTTTTAGTTCATATTCTTTATCAATTACCCTTATGTGGCCGGCTTTATAATGGATATGGTTTTCGACTGTGGATACCAGCAATCCGTTAATCATTCCTCGAAGAAAAACTACAGAAATTATAGCAATAGCTATAGCAATAATTGAGACTATAGTTCTTGCCCTGGATCTCGATAGATTCTTTTTAGCTAAATTCCATAAAAAATTCATTTCTTGCCTCCTTATCGATGGTAGATTGCTTCTACCGGGTCTTTATGTGCTGCCCAATAAGCGGGAATAATACTGGATAATAAGGCAACAAAAACGCCCATGATAAAAATATAACCAAATGCAGGATAATTCCACACACCGTAAATCCTGTCTACAATAGGTATGCCGTATTGAGACCAATCTCCAAAAAATTCTAAATAAAATCCGTTGTTTACTAACCAGTAAACACCCAGGAAGCCCAGTAGACATCCAGCTAATCCTCCCAGTATGCCAATGCCGGTTGCCTCTACCATAAATACAAATACAATCTCCCATTCTTTCATTCCCATTGCTTTCATCATGCCTATTTCTGAGGTTCTTTCCAGTGCAGAAAGAATAACATTATTAATAATACCTACCATACCAATGAGAAGAACAACAGACATAATCGATCCGATGCCGCTTTTTTTGGTAGTGCTTAAAGCAATAACATTTGCTGCAGATTCCCGCCAGGAATAAACTGATATTGGTAGATTCTGCTCATCTATCTTATTTCGCAGAGAATGAATTACCGTCTCTTCCTGATTAGGAGCTGTTTTAAGGGAAATCATCGTTATGCCATTATCCACATTCAACCTCTGTTGAACCAGTTCAAGAGGCAATAAAACTATACTGTTATTTAACATAGGATTAGGAGTCCTTATGATACCCCCGATTTCTACATCAATGGTATTGAATGTATCTTCTTTCGTCCTGACTAATAAAATGATATAATCATTGATTTCCAAATCCATTAATTCTGCCAATCTTTTTCCGATAACTGCTTTGTTTTCATCTAAGGCAGATAGAGAACCTTCAATAAAATAATCCTTGGTTTGAAAAACTTCATTATATCTTTCCGGAATAGCACCTACTCCAATAACACCCATTTCATCGATTCCGTTGTTTAAATTAGCAGAGAATTTTAACTCAGGTGATACGCCTGTTACACCTTGGTTTTGCCTGATAGTTTCTTCTAACTCATTATTCCAATGAATTAAATTTTCCAGAGGAAGTTCTTCTCTTTCCTCCCAGTATTCGGAGTTGGCTATCTGGATATCGCCAGTTTCAAAAGCTCTAATATTGTCAAAAGACATCTCCTCCATACCATTCATGATAGATTCTACAAAAAGATAACCGAAAAAAGCAAAGGCAATAACAAAAATTGTTATCAAATTTCTTCTTTTTTGCCGGAACAGGTTTTTAAGAGCAAGCCGGATACTGAACATTTTTATTTCCCCCTTTTATCAGAAGAAATCATACCATCTTTAAGATTAATAAACCTTCTGGCTTTTTCCATTACCTGAGGGTCATGAGTTGAAAAGATAAAGGTAGTTCCCAGCTCCTCATTCATTTTAATCATTATTTGAATCACATCCTGGGCAGTTTCCGAATCCAGATTAGCTGTAGGTTCATCAGCCAGGATAATCTTGGGCTTCTTGACCAAAGCCCTGGCAATGGCCACTCTTTGTTTTTCTCCACCTGATAATTCGCCAGGCCTGCGATTCTCTTTACCTTTTAGGCCTACCTCTTTCAGCAAATTCAACACTTTTTCTCTCATTTCTTTTTCTGATAGATTGCCTATTAAACGTACAGCAAATTCCACGTTCTCAAAGGCAGTCAGCACAGGAATTAAATTGTAACTTTGGAAAATAAAGCCAATATTATAACGCCTGGTCATTGCCAGCTCTTTTTTGGAAAGGTCACTGATTTTATTGCCATTGAGATTAATTTCCCCTTCTGTCGGAGTGTCAAGACAGCCAATCATATTCAGCAAGGTCGTCTTTCCGGATCCTGATGGCCCAAATATTGTTGTGAATTCCCCTTCCTCTACAGTTAAATCTACACCTCTTAAAGCCGGGACTTCAATTTTCCCCTGTTGATATATTTTTTTTACTTTTTTTAATTCCAGTAAAGGCATCCCCTTTTACCTCCTTAGTATATTCAATCTTTTCATCAATATATTTAATTCATACCCTCATTTGTTAAATATTTTCTAATTATTATATTTTAACGGCGATAGATTGATTCTACCGGATCTTTATGTGCTGCCCAATAAGCGGGAATAATACTTGATACTATAGCAACAAAAATACCCAGAAAAAAAACATAACTGAAAGTAGGATAATTCCAAACCCCGTAAATTGTGTCTAAAAGGGGCACCCCATATTCAGCCCAATCTAACCAGTCCCCATAAATAGCTGTAAAATTTAAACCATTGTTTACCAGCCAGCTTACTCCGATAAATCCCAGCAGGCATCCGGCCAATCCCCCGAATATACCGATACCGGTTGCCTCTACCATAAATACAAATACAATTTCCCATTCTCTCATTCCCAGTGCCTTCATCATGCCGATTTCTGACTTTCTTTCCAGGGCAGAAAGGATAATGTTATTAATAATGCCTACCATGCCGATAAGTAGAACGATTGACATAATTCCCCCAACGGCTTGCATTTCAATTTCCACTATAGGCGAGGATACTGAGCAGACTCCGCCAGAATAGGCCTCAATAGGCAATTTTCTTCACGGAAAACTTCGCTTAAAGACTCAATGACTATTCCTTCCTGATCAGGAGATGTATTAAGAAGTACGGTAACCCCTTTATCCACATTTAATCTCTGCTGAACCGGTTCAGGGAAGTAAAACCATTTGACTGTTTACTATAGGATTAGCGTTTTACTATCCCACTTCGTTACATCAATGGTGTTAAAGGTATCCTCTTTGGTCCTTACCAATAAAATTACATAATCATTTATTTCACAAATCCATAAGTTCAGCCAGTCTTTCCCCGATGACTGCTTTGGATTCTATCGAGGACAGACATGGAACCTGCTATAAAATAATCCTGAGTCTGAAACATTTATGCTGGGGCAATACCCAAGCCCATAACGCCCATTTCATCAATCCCGTCATTCAGATTGGCATAAAATCTAAGTTCGGGAGAAACTCCCAATACACCATCAGTTTGAATAAACATTTCTTCCAGTTCTTCATTCCAGGCAATCAGGTTATCCAGGGGAAGTTCCTCTCTTTCTTCCCAGTACTCGGGATGGGCAATCTGGATATCACCGGTTTCAAAATTTCTAATGTTATTGATAGACATGTCTACCATGCCATTCATTAGTGATTCCACAAAAAGATAACCAAAAAAGGCAAAGGCAATCACCAATATGGTAATAATATTTCTCCTTTTTTGACGGGATAAATTTTTTATGCCCAGCCGAATGCTAAACATTCACCACTCCCTATTTTTTTGGTAAAGATGACCCTACCTATTGTTTTATTTTTTTATCCATTCATTACTTTCTGATACTTATACTTGTTATTGATTTCTTTAAATCAGTTTATTTTACTCTTTTCTTTATATTGCACTTTCAATTTATCTAAAAACTTTTTTAAAAAAGCCCGGTTAAATATTATGATACTCCCTTCTTTGACACCTATAAGCCTCTCAATAGCAAGCTGATAATTTTCCAACTCTTTTTCAATTTTTCCAACATTTTCCGGATAACGCTTTATCTCCATAATCATTCTAGGAATCTTTTCACTTAAAATAAAGGAAAGTTCGAAGAACATCCTAGAAGCTTCATCAGGATATGGAGTATTAAAAACTTTTTCTTTTAACCCCTGTCTGATAATTTTAGCAAATTCCGGTGACAGCATATTGGTACTATTTTGATACACCTTATATCGAAAATAAAAATTCTTATCATCATAAAAAGCCTTCAATAATGTTTTTACTAACTCAATGTTTTCCAGCTTTATATTTGCAGTCACTTTATAAGCCTCGTTAAGTTTTGTAACTGCATTCAAATTATCCCTAGAAACGATTTCTTTAACTTTTTCTAATATTTGTTGACTTAATCCTTTGGTTAACTCATCCAGAAGTTGCTCTTTTGATTTAAAATAATAATAAAAAGTACCCTTGGATAGCCCTATTTCTTTTATGATGGTATCAACCGAAGTTTGCTCATAACCATGGGTAAAAAATAATCGTTGGGCTATATCCAGAAATTCCTTCTTCCTTTCAGAGTATTTTTTAACTGTTCTTACTTTCATATTCTGTCTCCGTTTAATTATAGACTGACCGTCAGTCTATTTACATTTTATATATAACACAACTGGTTATTCTTGTCAAACAAATATTAACACTATAGATCTTAAAAGATTTTAAAGAAAAAGAATAAGATAAAATTATAAAGGGGAAATTGTTGGAGCTAATTATTAAAAAATTAGCTTAAATTATTTTTGGGGTTGCGTAACCATGCTAATAAATTTATCTGTTAATTCCGGATCAAACTGGCTTCCATTGCCTTTTTTTAATTCCTTGATAGCATCTTCCTTGGTCATTGCTTGACGATATGGCCTTTCATGAATCATTGCTTGATAGGCATTCGCAATATGAATAATTCTGGAAAGAATCGGAATATCTTTTCCCTTAATTCTCTGAGGATAACCAAGGCCATTCCAAAACTCATGATGATACAAAATAGCATCAGCAATATGAGCAAGTTCCGGAGATGACTTGGCAATCCTAAAACCAATCTCTGGATGTCTCTTAATTTCTTCCCATTCATTCTCACTTAACCAACCTTTTTTAAGAATAATTTCTTCACTTATTGCTATTTTGCCCATATCACAAATCATCGCCAATAACCTTAAATCTTTCATTTGCTGTTTTTCTAGTTTCAGTATTTTACCAAATTGGATTGTACAATCTATAAAACTTTTTCTATATTCCCTTGTTTCATACTTTCTCTGCTGTAATGCTTTTTCTAAAGAGGAAATAACAGAACTATCAGTTGCCTGTTTATCAATCAATTTATAACGATACATCTTGCTCTCCGCTTCTCTCACCACGGCATTAATATTTTCAGACATATTGCTCTTAGTTGCAATCCCCATAGAAATACTAAGGGGCAGAGTAAGTGTGCTCTTCTTTTTACATTCCTGCCCAATACGATAAATGATATCAATACCCTTCTCTCTAGGAGTATTGGGTAGTATAATACTGAATTCATCACCACCCCAGCGGCTGATTACATCACTTTTTCGAAAACAGGATTGCAAGACATTGGCAATCTTTTGTAAAAGTTGGTCCCCATGCTGATGACCAAAAGTATCATTAATCATCTTTAAATTGTTTACATCACCTATAATAATACTAATAGGCAGGTTTCGCTTATGATTTAACCGTTTTAGTTCTTCTTCAAAATAAGCCCGGTTATATAAACCTGTTAATTTATCATGAAAACTAAGGTATCTAATTTTATCTTCATATTCTTTACGTTCAGTTGTGTTAAGTACTATTCCGCAAAAACCAATTGCTTTTCCCGCATTATTTTTGATTACCGAACCGTGAATTTCTACCGGAATTATAACTTTATCTTTTCTGATTAAATAATATTCCTGTGGGTAATTTTTTTCTTCTTGAAAAAACTCTTTAATACCAGGATTAACTTTCTTTTGTTCCGAATGTGATATTAATTGACAGATATTCTTTGTATTAATTAGCTCTTCCCGGGAATAACCAAGCATTTTTATACCTTTTTTATTTATAAAGGTGAATTTACAATGCCTATCAACCTCAAAGACCATTTCAGGCAACATCTCAGTCAAATCACGAAGTTTTTCTTCTCTTTTTATTGTTTGAGCAAGCATTTCCTTCTGAAGTTTTAGTTCTTTTTGTAATCTCTTGTTTAAAGCCTTCAATTCAACGATTCGATGTTCCGGCTTATGAGAAGCACCATTTTCTCCTGTTGGTATATTTTGAGCATTCTCATCATTAGTGGTTTCTTTAGTATTAATCAATTTAAAATGAACTAACAATGTTTTTAATTCCGGGTTATTAATTCTATTGAAGGTCATTTCAATTTGGAGAGGTATCCGCTTTCCAATTACGATACCAGTTTTGATACTACCTGCTTCTTTTTGCAGATAACTGACAATTTCCTCCTTCTCTTCAGGAATAATGTATTCAAGTAATGAATGCTTCGTTAATTCCAGGGGTTCCATTTGAAAAATCTGAATAGATGCAGGATTAGCATTCAATATACAACCATCTGGAGCTACTTCAATTACTGCATGAGGATAATTTTCGAAAAACACAGAGAAGGTATAATCTGAAAAATGTTTTTTTTCTTGACTTTTCATATTTCATCCAATAAGTTCTTTAATAATAAGAGAATTATTATTAATAAAAACTGAAAAGCTCTGAACAATCTTTATTAATTAAAATCAAATAAATTTAAATCATTACAACTATTTATATTATTCCATAAATTGTGTCTTTTTAGCAAAAAACTTTACTCTCAAGCATAATTCAAGATAGTATCAAGCATAAAACTTAATACCGAGACAATTGTGAGGCGCAGCGATAAAACAATTTTATCTAATCATTTACACAAAATTAATTTTTAGCTAAAAAATAAAAAATTGTAACTATAAAATTGAGGATAGAGCCCCAATTTTATAGTTACAATTTTCGATAACAGAATTTGCATATATTTTTTACCAGGCTGCTTTTCATTTTTGCCATCATCCACTTCTCTGCTACCCGTTTGGTCAAAAAACCCATAGTTGGGAAAGAATGTGCAAGGAACAATATACTGTATAATTTAATTTTTTTCTGGATAATCAATGCCCACTCATTAATCATTTCACCTGATCCGTCACCCACAATAATAGCCCCGAAAACTTTTCCCCAGCTATTGGCAAAAACTTTTACATATCCCTCACTTACATTCTCGGCAATGGCAGCACCATAATTTTCATATTTAGCCGCATACACCTGGTATTTAATCCCTCTTTCTTTTAATTCTTCTTCTTGCATTCCTACCATAGAAACCTGTGGCTCGGTAAAAACAGTCCAGGGAATAACATATTTTTTATATCTAAACATTCTCCAGGGACTTACTGCATTCATAATAGCAAACATCCCTTGATGCATGGCAGCATGGGTAAAAAGATTTTTTCCATTACAATCTCCCACTGCATAAATATGATTGACCGATGTTCGGTATTTGTCATCTACCTCTATCCCGAATTTTCCATACTTAACCCCGGCATTTTCCAGTTTTAGAGAATCAAATTTAAACATCTTGCCTGCTGCTACCAGTAATTTTTCTGAAGAGACACTTAAGCCGTCTTCCGTTAAAAGGGTTATATTCCCATACTCTTTCTTAACTTCAGTTATTTTCCTTGAGTTATAAACTTCAATACCTTCTTTTTTAAAAATTGCTTCCAGATAATCCCCGGTACCCTTTTCCCCATTTGGAATGAGAAAATCATCCATTTGCACAATAGTACATTTTGTACCTAGTCGGCTAAAAGCCTGCGCCATTTCACAGCCAATGGCACCACCGCCAATAATGGTCATGCTTTCTGGAAAATCGGGTAAATTAAAGATATTCTGGTTGGTAAGGATATCTACATCCGATATACCTTTGATAGGAGGGATCATCGGCTCGGCTCCGGTGGCTATAAATATTCTTCTTGCAGTAATGTTTCTTTCGCCAACTTTTACCGTGTGAGAATCAACAAAATTTGCCTCTCCTTCACCCAGGATGAGTGTTACCTTATCAAACATCTTCATATTTTTTGCTTCTGCAATATAGTCCAGGTATTCATTAATCTTCTTGAAAGGACTTTTGACTCCAGCTATTGAGCCATCTGCTAAGCCCATCTCCTGTAATTTTATGAAAGAATGACGGTATTTGGCAATCCTGAGTAAAGACTTACTGGGGATACAGCCTACATTCATGCATTCCCCTCCGATTTTATTCTTTTCAATACTGCAAACCTTTAAACCCATTTCTGCTCCCATTGCAGAAACTGCCATTCCCGCAGGGCCTAACCCTATACATATCAAATCAAAATCATATTTCATTTGATTTCTCCTCTTTTTGGTTTTTATCATTATACTATAAAAACAGTAGTGCGTCGTGCGTATTGCGTATTTTGTAAAATGCGGTAAGTATAAAAGTATGCGGAATGGTTTTTAGTTTTTAGTAAATTTCCAAAATCAATTCTTTTTTTACT
>JAGYIZ010000035.1 GCA_018402425.1 Candidatus Atribacteria bacterium
TTATCCTTAATTGCCAGGAAAATCAGCAAGATATGCAAGAGCAGCCAATTTATATTGCTATATTTTCTGAACCGGGTTGTCATGATTGCGAAAAAGCAAAAAAGTTATTAGAAGAGATTGTTTTTCAGTATCCACAAATTGAAATTAGGGATTTTGATATTTCGACTCCGGAAGGAGTTACCCTTGCAGAACAGTTAGGGGAGTTTTACCAGGTATCAGAATATGACAGGCTTTTAGTGCCGCTTATATATACCGGTGATAAATATTTTTTGAGAGAACAAATAAAATATGAAAATATTATTAATTACATCGAAGAAAAAGAGGGACAAGAATTTCCTCCACCCTGGGAAAAGGTGGAGGAAGATCAAACTTCGGTCCAAGACCGTTTAATTGAACGGTTTCAATCGTTCGGCATAGGGGCTATTGCCATTAGTGGGTTAATTGATGGAATTAATCCATGCGCTTTTGCTACTATTATCTTCTTTATTTCTTATCTGACACTGATTAATCGAAAAGGGAAAGAGTTGTTATGGGTTGGAGTAATGTTTACTCTGGCAGTTTTTTTAACTTATTTTTTAATAGGTACTGGGGCTCTTAAAATTGTTACTTCTCTCTCTATCCTGCCGATAGTAAGAAAAATATTTGTTTTTGTTATGGCAGCGGTTAGTGCTATTTTAGCTTTCATAAGCTTATCTGATTACCTGAAATTCAAAAAAACCGGTCAGCCCTGTGAAGCTACTTTACAGTTACCGGAACGTATGAAGAAAATGATTCACTCTACGATCAGAAAGAATGTCAAGACTCGGAATTTCATTATAATGGCAGCAGCTACGGGTTTTTTAGTTTCAATTTTAGAACTAGCATGTACAGGGCAGATCTATTTACCAACAATTATTTTTATTAGCAATGTTCCAGAATTAAGAACAAATGCACTCTTATACTTATTGGTATATAATTTAATGTTTGTTATACCATTAATAATGGTCTTTTTATTTACTTATTGGGGTACAAGTTCTCAGCAGTGGACAGAGTTTTCCAAAAAGAATTTTGGAAAAATGAAACTTTTAATGACCTTTATATTTTTCGGGTTAGCAATTTTGTTGGTAACAACTGGATTAATATTTTAATTTTATTTAACCATATGAAATCCCAGATTAACTATAATATGGTACTTAACTTAAATATAAAGTTTAATTGATAGCTTGCTATATGAATTTTTGTTTATTATAATGAGTTATGTTCGAACCCTACAAAATTGCTGTCGTTCAACCCCGCTGAGTTAACTTTGTTCGAAGGGATAAAAAATAGTGTAAAAAGGTTTTACGGGAAATTTACCCGCTAAGATGGAGGACGCTATGCCAAAAAAAAATTATATTATTTTTATTCTTATTATACTATTGTTTTTATTTGGCTCCTGGACCTTTTACGCAAGCTCATATTCTGTGTATATAATTCCCGTAAGAGGGCAAATTGAGCCAGGATGGTTACTTTTCCTGGAACGTTCACTGGAAGAAGCCGAGAAGGCAAATGCTCAGGCGGTCATTCTGGATATTGACACACCGGGAGGTTTTGTTGATACAGCCCAGAAAGCAAAGATACTTATGGATTCTTTCACTGCCCCGATTTATGGTTATGTTAATACCAATGCTCTTTCCGCCGGGGCATACTTGGCACTGCTCACAGACGGATATTTTATGAGCCCCGGTTCTACTATTGGAGCTGCTGAGCCGGCTCTTTTGGGAGGAGGCGAGGTAAATGAAAAAACACTCTCTTTCTGGGAGGCAGAGATGAGAAGTGCAGCTGAAAGACAGGGAAAAGACCCTCGTATAGCCGCAGCGATGGTTCGTAGGGAAATAATTATAGAAAACCTGGTTGGAGAGGGAGAATTATTAACACTTACCACTGGTGAGGCTGAGAATTTGGAGTTCAGCAATGGTACTGTTACTTCTTTGGACGAATTACTGGAAGCTGTGGGTTTATCGGACGCAGAAATCATCAATGCCTCGGCTACCTTTTGGGAGAATTTCAGCGGATGGCTTATAAATCCTGTCGTAGCAACTTTTTTGCTGATGATGGGATTTTTCTTCCTGATTGTAGAAATTTTGACAGCCGGGTTCGGTATCGGGGGATTTTTAAGCTTGCTTTCCTTCGGCCTTTATTTCGGAGGTCATTTTTTTACCGGTATCAGCGGCTGGCCGGCTATTTTTTTATTTGTTTTTGGCATTATTTTTTTACTGGTAGAAGCATTTATGCCAGGCTTTGGTATTTTTGGGATTGGTGGGCTGGCAGCAGTTATTGTTGCTATTGTACTTGCCGCTGCTTCAACAACTTTAGGAATATATATGCTTTTAATCTCTTTTTTTATTGCTGGCATTGCCGGTTACGGGGCATTTAAGTATTTTCAACGAAAAGGGACTCTGAAAAGTTTTATACTTTCAGATTCGGCTACCAGGGAGGCAGGTTATAGCTCTTCTAAGGATTATCGTCATCTCCTGGGGAAAAAAGGACAAGCTGCTACTCCTATGCGTCCATCCGGGATGGTGGAAATCGAAGGAAAAAGATATGATGCCGTCAGTGAAGGTGGCTATATAGATGCCGGTGAAACCTTAGAGGTAGCTCAAGTAGAAGGATACAGAATAGTAGTCCGTAAATTAAATAAAGAAAAATAAATTTGAGAAAGGAGAATTAATTATGCCAAATATCGGAAATACTTTACCTTTTCTATTTATAGTATTTCTTATCGTGATTGTTTTTTCCGTAATATTCAGTTTTATTCCTATAAGACTATGGATTGCCGCTATGGCTGCAGGTGTACGTGTTGGTCTGGTGACACTAATCGGAATGAGGCTGCGACGGGTTATTCCGGCCAAAGTCGTGGAACCCTTAATTAAGGCAACCAAGGCCGGACTAGACCTTAATGTCAACAAACTGGAAGGACATTATCTGGCAGGGGGAAATGTAGACAATGTGGTTAATGCTCTGATCGCTGCTCAGCGGGCTAATATAGATCTGGGCTTTGAGAGGGCTGCTGCTATTGATCTGGCCGGCCGTAATGTTCTGGAGGCAGTTCAGATGAGCGTTAATCCCAAGGTAATTGAAACTCCTGTCGCAGGCCGTAGCCAGTGACGGAATTGAATTAAAGGCCAGAGCACGTGTAACGGTTCGAGCGAATATTGAACGCCTGGTTGGCGGAGCAGGAGAAGAAACTATTATTGCCCGTGTAGGTGAAGGGATGGTTTCTACCATTGGTTCTGCTGAAAACCATAAGAAAGTACTGGAAAATCCCGATGATATATCACGTACCATTCTTGAGAAAGGTTTGGATGCCGGTACTGCTTTTGAAATTCTCTCTATTGATATTGCTGATGTTGATGTAGGTAAAAACATTGGCGCCCAGCTTCAGACAGATCAGGCTGAAGCTGATAAGCGTATTGCCCAGGCCAAGGCTGAAGAGAGAAGAGCTATGGCTATAGCAAGAGAACAGGAGATGAAAGCATCCGTACAGGAGATGAGGGCTAAAGTAGTAGAAGCGGAAGCAGAAGTACCAAAAGCTCTTTCCCAGGCGCTGCGGGAAGGAAAACTGGGTGTAATGGATTATTACAATATGCAAAACATTCAATCAGATACCCAGATGCGGGGAACGATCTCCAAAATGGGAACTGAAACCGAAAAAAAAGATAAGCAGGACAAGTAATGACATATCATAAACAGACATAAAGAGGGGGAATTCGATGGAATTTCTGATTATTGTATTTATTATCATATCGATTATTTCTTCAGTTAGCAAAAATATAAAAAAACATATGAAAAAAGAAGCTTCCTTTGACCCCTGGTCTTTTGATTCAGATTCTATGGGTGATAATTATAAGAATGTAAAAGAGACGATTAAGGCAGAGAGAAATTATGTTGAAAAAGAAAGGCCAAAAGTAGATCCGATAACAGAAATAAAAAAAGACGATTTACAGAAAGGCTATTCTGAGACACAGACGGCCAAAGTTTATAATTTTCAGTCTTATAATGAAACAAGAGAAGAGATTAAAACCCCAACCTTTCAGGACAGGAAAAAAGAAAATATTAACACAAAAGATACGGGAGAACTGGGAAGGGACCTTGAAGTTCTTTTAACAGGCAATAAGCTTCCTCTGGGGATAGTAGTTTCAGAGGTGTTAGGTCCCCCCAGAGCTTTAAAGCCTTACAGTCATAAAAAAACTTGAATTATTGGTATTCAATTAGCACAATAGAGGTCATATGTATTCCTTATATTGTGCTAATTGAAATTGGAAAAGGGATTGTAATCAGACCTCACAAATTCAAAAATTAAAAAAATCTACTTCTTTCTTTAACTCATTTAGTTCCTGGTCGGAATACTTTTACCGCCTAATATAGTTCCATGAATTCAGTATCTTCTTCTGAACATTCCCAGGAGAAGTATTAATGGTAAAAAAGATAGAATTGTAAAATGTTTAAAAAACATTGCTTTTATATTTTTTATCCATAATATTTTTTATGGAAAGCAAATTTAATAATATTTAAATATAATTAAAAAATTGACAGAATTAAAAAATAAAGAGGGAGTCAGAAAATTAAATGGGTGTGGAAGATGTAAGAAAATATTTTAAAGAGAGACAGTTAAATTATAAAGTAACTGAACCAGAAGAAAGCACGGCAACGGTAGAGCTAGCAGCAAAAGCTTTAGGAGTAAAACCGGCTCTAATTGCAAAAACTCTATCTTTTAAACTCAAAGACAATTGCTATATACTATTGGTTACTAAAGGTGATGCCAGAATCGATAACCGGAAATATAAAGATTATTTTAAGGTTAAGGCAAAAATGCTAAAACCTGATGAAGTTTTAGAAGTTACCGGCCATCAAGTGGGAGGGGTGTGCCCTTTTGGTCTAAAGAATCCTTTGGAAATTTACCTGGATAAATCTTTACAGGAATTTGAATATATCTTCCCGGCAGCAGGCTCCGGGAATTCTTTTGTTAAAATGACCCCTGATGAATTACAGGCCATTACTGATAGTATCTGGGTAGATGTTTGCAAGTCAGAGATGGACATCTGACATATTGAACAAATTATCCGGAGAAGACCTAGACAATATTGTATGGAGTTTGCTTAATAAGGTTGGTAAGAAGATGTGGTTAAAAATGTTTAATCATGTTATTATCAATAGAGAAAATTTATCACATTTTGAATGGATGATTCCAGAAGTAAAGAATGATTGGAGAGAAAGCCATGATTGATTTAAGCATAAACAAAGAACAACTGGAAAGGACTATCCGAAGAGCGAGAGAGAAAAATATCATTATTCCTACCTTTGCCCAAATGAAAAATCCGGAACTTATACCTGAGGCTATTAAGGAAAAGTTAAAAGGGATAAGTCTTTGGGATATAAATCCCTATAATCTATTTCGGATTAGCTGGAAAAATGAACCCAAAGAAAAAGGAGGGTTATATCAGGGAGTAAATTTTATAGAAATACCTTCACAATTAAGTGGCACCAGGGCTCGAATCATAGCTTTAGTAGGTAAATGGTTTCCCACCGGTTCACACAAAGTAGGAGCTACTTTTGGTTGTTTGGTTCCTCGTTTGGTCACCGGACAATTTGATCCGACAACAGAAAAGGCAGTTTGGCCTTCCACCGGTAATTACTGTCGCGGCGGTGCTTATGTTGCTGATTTGTTATCCTGCGAATCAATTGCTATTTTGCCTGAGGGTATGAGTCAGGAACGATTTGACTGGCTATCCAGGGTAGCCGGAGAGGTTATAGGCACCCCGGGCTCGGAAAGTAATGTTAAAGAAATATTTGATAAATCCTGGGAACTAAAGAGAAATAGAGAAAATGTGGTGGTCTTTAACCAATTTGACGAATTTGGTAATCATCTATTTCATTATGAAGTGACCGGCAAGGCTATGGAAGAGGTATTGCAGCAAGTCATAGGCCTTGGCGACAAATATAGGGGAGTCGTTTTAACCTCGGGCTCCTCAGGCACCATGGGTTGTGCCGATTATTTGAAAGAGCTATATCCTGACAGTAAACTGGTAGCCGGAGAAGCTTTGCAGTGTCCAACTCTACTAATGAATGGCTTTGGTGCTCATCGGATTGAAGGTATAGGGGATAAACATATTCCCTGGATTCACAATGTTAAAAATACGGATATGGTTATTGCTGTTGATGATGAGGATACCATGTCTTTGCTGCGACTCTTTAATGAACCGATTGGTAGAGAATATTTGATAGAACAGGGCGTTCAAGAGTCATTTGTTGAAAACCTGCCATTGTTAGGAATTTCCGGGATAGCAAATATAATTGGAGCTATCAAATTTGCCAAATATTATGAGTTGGATAGAAATGATATTATCTTAACTGTTTTAACTGATTCAATGGAGCTTTACCAATCGAGGCTGGCAGAGATGAGAAAAGAGAACCCCAACTATAGCAAGATAGACGCTGCCACTGCTTATTATCAGCATCTAAGGGGATTATCCACAGATTATATGGAAGAACTAAATTACCTTTCTAAAAAGCGGATACATAATTTAAAATATTATACCTGGGTTGAACAGCAAGAAAAAGATCTAGAAGAACTGAATAGACAATGGTATGATGATAAGAATTATTGGAGAGATATTCATAAACAGGCCAGTCAAATCGATAGAATTATTGATTCCTTCAATCAAAAAACAGGTTTGTTAGAAAGATTTTAACTCTGAAAAGGTAATAAAGATAATCAGTAAAGATAGAACTTCATTATAAAAGAACAATATTAATATCGATATCTTATTTATTATTAATACTTAAGAAATATATTTAGTTTGAGAAAAACAATTGTAATGTCCAAAGAATTTTTTTTTACTCATAATTTAACTAAAGAGTTCGGGGGAATACGGGCTTTGAATTCCCTGGATATTACGGTACATCAGGGAGAAATCCATGGTATTATTGGACCCAATGGTGCCGGTAAAACAACCTTGATTAATGTAATAACAGGACTTGAAGGACCCTCAGCAGGAGAAGTATTATTTCAGAAAAATAGAATTGACCGCTTACCACCCGAATTGATATTTGAAAGGGGAATCAGTCGTACTTTTCAGGAAGGAAAGATTGTTTCAAATCTAACTGTTTTAGAAAATGTAATGATTGGTTTTTCAAAGAAGGGGGAAAGAGATAATATATCCGGAAATATTTTTGGTATACTAATTGATCAGCTTAATCAAGAGCATAAAAACAAGGATAAAGGCAGGGATATACTAAAGAAGTTTAAATTACAATCACTGGCAGAACGTTGGGCTGATGATTTGGTTTGGTATGAAAGACAGTTGGTACAGATTGCCAGAGCGATTGCATCAGAGCCAAAATTTCTTTTGCTAGATGAGCCAACAGCCGGAATGGGTATTGAGGAAAAAAAAATTATAGAAGACAAAATGGTTGAAATAAATCAATCCGGTGTGACTATTATGCTGATTAGTCATGATATCCAATTTATTCGTCGCGTTTCTCACCGTATAACTGTTCTGAATTTTGGCCAAAAAATCAGTGAAGGGCTATCCGAACAGGTACTAACTGATCCCAGGGTTTGGGAGGCATATCTTGGCTCCAAATAGAGAAAAAATAATCTTAAAGATTGAGAATATGACTGTTCGCTATGGGCCGATTTTTGCCCTAAAAAAAGTCAATTTAAAGATAGCCCAGGGGGAAATTGTAGTTCTTATTGGTTCCAATGGTGCCGGCAAAAGTACCTTGTTAAAATCAATCATTGGTTTAGAAAAACCTACTGAAGGCCATATTATCTATCAAGAAAAAGAAATTAGTTTGTGGGGACCGGATCATATCACCCGTTTCGGAATTTTCCTGATTCCGGAAGACGGGGGAATTTTTAGAACCTTAACAGTGGAAGAAAATTTACAATTGGGTGCTTATCATTTTTTTAGTCAATACCAAGAGCGGATCGAGGTCGTTATTAAATTATTTCCCGTATTAAAAGAGCGCTTGAAACAGGTTGCCGGTACATTAAGTGGTGGTGAACAGAGAGTTCTGGCTTTTGGCAAGGCATTAATGTCTAACTCTCGAATTTTAATGTTAGATGAGCCATCAATAGGTTTGTCTCCAAAATACATTGTGCAGATTTTTGAAACTATACAGGCATTAAACCAACGCGGTTATACCATTTTACTGGCAGAACAGAATGTAATTCAGGCATCTAAGTATGCTAATAGGATATATGTCCTGGAGAATGGACAAATTGTTTTGAATGGAAATGCATCTGATTTAAGAAATCATCCCAGAATTAAAGAAGCTTATTTTGGCAGTTAGATAATACCAGGAGGGAGACTGTTTGAAAGTTATTATAGCTCAAATTATTAACGGAATAGCCTTGGGGAGCATCTATGTTTTGCTGGTAACCGGTTTTAATTTGATGTTTTTAGTAGGAAAGATAATTCATTTTGCTTATCCTTATATTGTTGTCATATCAATGTATGCCTGCTGGGGATTGCTGAAGTTGACAAATAATCCATTGATAGCTGTTTTCGGCACCATAATAAGCTCCATTTTGTTGCATATTATGGTAGAACCATTATTCCGCCATATTAATACCAGAAAAGGTCCAATAGATATCAATTCTTCCTTTATTGTATCATTGGGTATTGCTCTGATTTTAACAGAAATCATGTCTCATCAGTTAAATTATGGATTTCCTATTGCCTTTCCGCTAAACTGGATGAGTAGTTCTATCTTTTTGGAAATCAATTTGATTCGTATTTCAACCGGGCAATTGTATACCTTATTGGTCAGTATTTTAATTGCTTTAGCGCTATTCATATTAATTTACCAGACTCAGTTGGGCAGGGCTTTTCGAGCTATAGCAGAAAATATATCAAAGGCGCGTTTACAGGGAATTCCTATTTTAAGATTGAATTTATTGCTTTATGGTATTGCCGGATTGCTGGGCGGGATTATTGCTCTATTATTTTCCATGTTGATTGGTTCAGCTTCTCCTTGGTTGGGAGAATATATTGCTTTAAAAGTACTGGCTGTAGCAATTGTGGCTGGTTTGGGAAATATGAAGGGAGGGCTAATTTGTGGATTAGTTCTGGGTATCGTAGAGTCATTGATTATTCATTTTTTACCAGGGTCCTGGTCTAATGCTCTTGCATTTTTAATGATGCTGTTTGTAATTTTGATAAGACCCAGGGGGATTTTTAATAAAAACAGTATTGAGTCGTGAGTATTTAATGAAATACTGCGGGAATATGTGAAAGCAAAACAGTATCGCGTAATCAGTATCGAGTATATAGTAAAGATAAAACTAATTCAGGATGAAAGATAACATTTTGCGCAGCAATAAATATAAATAAAATATAAGAGGATAAATCACGCAAGAAAAAGTAGAGAAAAAGGTACCAGCATACAAAACTTTCAAGACCTCAGAATCTGGCCAGAAGATATAAAGTTTGTAGCTGAAGGATTTAGAAGATATAGTGAATTTATTTCATTACTGAATTAATTTTTATAGTTTTTTCTTGGTTTCATATTTAGTATTTTAACTCAATACTACATACTCGATACCCGATACGCAATACTCAATACTAATTTAAACAATTGGAGTAGAATGAATTGATATTACTTTATTATTTTTTAGTATTTACAGCGATATATATCTTGATGGGATGGTCTCTTTATTTGCCCTATAGGGTTGGCCATTTACATTTTTTGCCCATATCCATTATGGCAATATGTGCATATTTTGCCGGTATTGCTTCCCGGGAATGGGGTTGGCCTTTTCTGCTAATTATAGTTGTTGGCATGCTTATAGGCTTAATTATCAGCTATGGAGTTTCTCTTTTAATAGGGGATGCTCCCTGTTTTACCGTAGTTATAGTCGGATTGACATCTATGTTTATTGTAAAAACAGTTATCGAAAACTGGAATTTGTTAGGGGGCAGTATTGGGTTTTTTAATATTCCCAGCATTCGATATTTGATTCTATGGGCTTATCTTTTGCTGCTGTTTATGGGATATTTGATGTTTTTGATTGAGGATTCTCAGATAGCCCGAAAGGCCAGCGTAATATTTAATGATAGGAAATTAGCGGCATCCCTGGGTATTCGGAGTAAAAAGATCGCCCTATTTTTCCATTCCTTTTCCGGCATATTAGCTGGTTTATCAGGTATTCTATATGCTTCCTTAATTGGCGGACTTACGGTTGATTTCTTCAGTTTTAGTATAGTTGGTACCTTAATGGCTATATTATTTGTGGGAGGGTATACCTGTATGTGGGGAGTTGTACTAGCAGCACCTTTATTGGGCGGGATTCCCATCTTGTTACCCGATATGTTAATTGTGTGGAAACAGGTTATTTACGGTGGATTGTTGATTGCAATGGTTTGTTTTCGTCCACAAGGCCTGATTACCCGGCAACAGATTATTGGCTTAAAAAATAATTTAAGAAGAAAATATAAATAATTTTAACAAAATTACAGTCTTAAAGTACTTTATAGTTTGAAAAAAAATATAATATTTTTGATTTTAGGGGATTTTCCCACTGACAATCTTGACTAAAAGTTATATAATATAACAAATTGTAAAACTTCTTCGGGGCAGGGTGAGATAATTATTTTTTTAATTATTAATTCCCGACCGGTGGTAATTTCATTCCTGAAAGATAAAAGGATTGAAAAGTCCACGAGCCATATTTGGTTGATCCGGTGAAAATCCGGAGCCGACAGTTAAAGTCTGGATGAAAGAAGAAGAGATATGCTTGACCGAAGCCCCGAGGAAACTTCGAGGGCTTTTTTATTTATAAAAGCCTTTCGTATTTCGAATAATAATTAGAATATTAGAATATTAGAATAAAGGAATATAGAAAGGAAATTAAAATGAGTGTTAAATATATCAGTCATTATTCTATTTTTGTTGCCTTGTCTGTGATTACGGGGTATTTAATTCATTTTCCCATTTTACCCCAGGCACCTTTTCTGCTATATGATCCCGGGCATGTTTTTCTACTAATTGCAGCCTTTAAGTTTGGCCCAAGGGCCGGGATGATTATGACATTGGTTTATGCCACTATTTTTGCTTTAATTACCGGACAGGGTGGACCTTACGGAGCATTGATGAATTTTCTGTCCACCAGTGCTTTCGTTTTAGTCTCTTCCTGGATTTATTTAAAACAACATAATAAAAAAGGGGCATTTGTTGGTTTGGTTTTGGGTGCATTGGCTATGACAGCTATTATGATCCCTGCTAATTTAGTTATTACACCTCTATATCTGGGAGTTGATAGGGCAATGGTAGCACAACTTATCTTACCTGCCATTATTCCCTTTAACTTACTTAAAGGGTTGATTAGTAGTGTATTGACTTTGTTGGTATACAAAAAGATTTCACTTTTTTTGAACCAGGAAAATATTTTGGCAGAATAAATATATATCAATTACTTATACTTAATAGAATCAGTTATAGAAAGGATATTTTGATATGGATTGGAAAAAACAGCTCTCTTTAATTTTATCTAAAACACTTTTAGTATTGTTGTTAGTAGTAATGTTTTCTTCCTCTGTCATTGCTTCCCAGGATGACCATAAGGTTTGGAGGATTGACTTTCTAAACAGCTTAACCGGCTCTGTTGCCAGTATTGGTAATTATATGTCCTGGAGTGCCCAAAGAGCTGCTCAAGAAATCAATAAGTCCGGTGGCATTAATGGGAAACCGCTAATTGTTTTAGAGCATGATACTGGTGATTCACCGGAAAAGGCTATTTCAGAGATGGCCAAAATCATTGACCATGCTCTGGTAGCATTAGGCCCTGTGCCAGAAGTTTGCATTCAGGCAGCCATGCCTATGGCGGTTGACCGCGGTCTTTTTTGTATGCTTGCTTCAACCAGTTATGAGGTTGCTGTAAATTATTTTCCCTGGTCCATATCCTGGTTTCCTCCTACCGAAGAGGTACTTCCTGGAGTTACTGAAACATGGGCTGAAATTCATGAATCTCTAGAGAAAGTTATACAGTTTACTGAAAAACAGGCGGTCTGGCCACAGATGGCAGAGTTTCATGTAGCTGGCCTGCAAACTGCCGGTGTAAAGGAAGTGCAGGAGGTAGAGGTTCCAAAAGATGCTATTATGTTTGATTCCCTGGCAGTAAAGGCCTTATCAAGAGAACCGGATGGCTTTATTTTAACATGCAGCCCCGAAAAGGCTGCAAAAATTGTCATTTCTTTACAAAAACAGGGTTGGGAAGATACTTCAAAAATACTTATTTTCAGCAGCGCAGATGATACATCACTCTATACTACTGCTGGCCAGTATTTAAACGGTTGTTATATCTATAACTATATTGATCCCAATAGTCAGAACGATCGCTGGATTTCTTTCCGTGAAGACTACAAAAAAGAACATGGCGGACTTGAACCAAGCTCTTTGTCTACTATTTACTATGACTGTGTTTACATGGTTAAGGAAGCCATTGAAGAAACAGGCATAACAGGAGAAAGAGATAATTTAGCTAAAGAAAGAATAAAAATTAGAGACTATTGCCGGAATGTAAAATCTTTCGAAGGAATTCAACAAACCTGGGATATGAGCGATGGTGTCCCTTCTGAAAAAGGTGCTTTTCTATTTATTATTCAGGATAATCATAAAGAATTCGTCTGTCAGACAAACTAATAATTTTTTAAGCCTTATGGATAGTAATAAAATATATTTATATTGCAAAAAATATAGTTAAGATTTATTAGTATATCTAAAAATGTGAAAATAAAGTCCAGATAGGTTACAATAGAAAAAAGAAAGATATAATTTTTTAGTAAATTGGAGTAAATAATAAATATGAATAACTCCATAACTGATGTGACTGGTATCAGGGTAGGACATGCTCAGAATTGGGAAGCTGGTACAGGATGTACGGTTATTATCATTGAAAAAGGCGCTGTTGCCGGTGTCGATGTTCGGGGAGGTGCTCCAGGAACCAGGGAAACAGATTTATTAGACCCGGTGAATATGGTTCAAAAAGTGCATGCCATATATCTTGCTGGTGGGAGTGCTTTTGGAATAGATGGTGCTTCCGGTGTGATGGAATTTTTAGAAGAAAAAGGAATCGGGTTTGAAGCAGGCACGGTTAAGGTTCCCATTGTTCCGGGAGCTGTAATTTTTGATCTTAATGTTGGCAACCCATACATAAGACCTGATCGGGAAATGGGTTATCAAGCCTGTCTTAATGCTGATGAACAAACTGTTAAAGAGGGATGTATTGGTGCAGGAACAGGAGCGACTGTAGGTAAATATTACGGTATATCCAGATGCATGAAAGGTGGAATAGGAACAGCCAGTGTTCAAGTAAATGACTTGGTAGTAGGGGCACTAGTAGTGGTTAACGCATTCGGAGATATTATTGATCCGAAAACCGGAGAAATTCTGGCAGGTACTTTAAATACAGAAAAGAATCAATTTGTTCACACCGATCGTTTATTAACGAATCCTGTTTTTATAGATAGTGATCCATTTTTACAGAATACTACTCTGGGTGTAGTGGCTACCAATGCTGATTTAAATAAAGCAGAGGCAAAGCGTCTATCTATGTCAGCACATGATGGTTTTGCAAGATGTATATTGCCTTCTCATACCATTTATGATGGAGATACAGTCTTTTCTTTGGCTACCGGAATAGTTAGAGCTGATGTTAGCAAATTAAATGCCTTAAGTGTCCATGTTGTTTCGCTTGCTGTTCAGAGAGCCGTTCTTCAGGCATCTACGATGTTTGGTATTCCCAGCCATAATGAGTTAAAGAGAAAAGAGAGTTTATAGTTCTTTGTTTTTAGTTTTGAGATATCTCTTTTAGGCATCTTCAGAGAAAAAAGCTTTTAAAATAAATTAAACATAATAGCTTTTCATTCCAAAATTTAACTGATTAGTGTTTTGATGTTATAATTATCTTAACAATCAAAATATTAACTATTTTCGATGGATGATAGATATAAAATGATATGTTATTAATTTATAGAAGAAAATAAGAAAGAGAAGAAGGGTGGAATAACAATGAATGTTTTAAAAGATTTTAAATCCAGGGGATTATTGGCCGGGCTGGTTGTTTTTGTCATTTTACTTATCGCTTTTATTGGTCGTTTTTATATTCCTATGGTCTGGTTAAGTTCGGTTAATTATATTTCGGTGTTTTGGAAAATCTTAATTACTCAATTAGGGGTAGGTATTTTCTTTGCTGCACTGTTTTTGTTCTCAGTTTTATCACCTTAATTATGCCCGTCGCTATGCACCTGCTATTCAGGTGGATGCCACTGCAGAAGAAAAATGAACGCCCTGAAATGCAGATATATAGCCCTGCAGAATTCTCTAAATTAGCAAACGATTTGTAATTTTTGTTTTCTTTAATTATATCGCTATTAATGGGTATATCAGAGTCAGTAAACTGAAGGAGATACTGGTTTATTTGAATCAGATATCTTTTGGGGTAAATGGGATCCCGTTTTGACAGGATATCACTCTTGCTTTCATCTGCCTTTTTAGAATATCTCCGGAACTGGCTAAGTTTTTGCTATTGGCTTTATTCTGGTGATTGTTCTTGTGCTCTATATTGTTAAGAAAGCCATTCGTTTTGAAAATCGCAAACTTAGTATAGACCTCTTCCGTAAAACTACACCTTTCTTTGTTGTTGGGCACTTATTTGTTTGTGGTCGCTACTTTTGGATTAATGCCAGAAAATTACTCTATTCCTCCCAGGGGCTTCATATGGTGCAGGTTATACTGATGTTCATATTAATCTCCTGGCTTGTTTCCAGCGATACCTGTATCATTGCCGCAATTGTGGCTTTGCTACCGCCAGACGTGAAAGCATTAATTTGCCGATCATGGTATTGTTGCTGTCATCGGCGTATATCTTATTCTGGGGTGGGCTCTTACTGATCTTTTCAAAGAGTCCTGGTAGCACCCAATGAGTTAACCAGAGAAAGGCCTGATCTCTACAATAGAGAAGGACCAGACTGGCTTATGGTTTAGATAAGATTACAGAGAGATTTCCCTTTGAAGAGGCAATTGTTATGAAGATAGAGAGTAAACCCTGAAACAATCAGTAATGTTCGTTTATGTGGGATTGCTACTTTGAAACGACTTTTAATCAAATTCAATCAATTCGACTCTACTATGAATTTTTAGGAGTTGATGTCACATCATCTAAACGGTATATCAGCAGGTCAGGTTGCCGCCAGAGAGTTGGATACCAATAAACTCGTGCCCAGGGAAGTCACCTGGGTTACTGAACGTCTTACTTTTACCCACGGATATGGCGCAGTCTTGAGCCCGGTAAATAGGGTAGAAAGTGACGGTTTGCCTCATCTGTCTATTAAGGATATACCACCTGTTTCAACGGCTGATTTGAATATCACTAGACCGGAGATCTATTAGGAGAAAAGACAGAAAAATATGTTATTGCAAATACAGATAATAGGAATTTGATTAATTCCCAGGGTGAAAAATGTATACCCATTATGAAGGAAACAGGAGGTAAGCCCTCTGCGCCGCTTGATGTTTGCCTACATTTCGAGAGATGTAAACAGGCTATTAACCAGAAGAATTCAGAAAGCCGTATCATGCTTCACCGTAATATTGTTGACCGACCAAAGAAATCGCTCCGTTTTTGACTCCCATATAATGACCCTTATATTTGTTATTTCAGAAGATCGAAAATTATACTGATTCAAGATGCCTATACAATGTCGAACTATTTTCCTACTCTAAACCATACAGTCAAATGTTTAACTGTTAGAAACCAGTAAAAGTTGTGATTGATGCCTATAATGGTGATGCTGGACTTTATGTTGTTGGAGCCGGGAAGACCTGGTTATTCAAGTTTATCAGAACATTTTCCCTGAACTGTTCCAATCACAGACAATATGCTTGGAAGATTCGCATGCATATCTGCCAACAAAGATCTTTTCGTTCACAGAAATGTAAGGATTGACCAACATATGCAAGACCCTGATGTTTTTTATAACAAAGAAGACTAATGGAATATTCCCAAAGAACTCTACCGGGGTGAGGAGATAACAATGGAACCTTACTATATCATTGCCAAACTTCCAGAATTTGAGGAAGAGGAGTTTATCTTAATTACCCCATATACTCCTTCCAACAAGAACAATATGATTGCCTGGTTGGCTGCCCGGAATGATGAGGAAAAATACGGAGAATTGCTTGTCTATAAATTCCCTAAAGACAAACTATCCTATGGTCCCATGCAGGTTGAAGCCCTGATTGATCAGGATTCTAAAATTTCTGAGCAGATTACCTTATGGAGTCAAAGTGGTTCCAGAGTCATCAGGGGCAATTTACTGGTTATCCCAATCGAAGATTCGGTTCTCTACGTGGAGCCCTTATACCTGAGATCTGAACAAGGTGAAATACCACAGCTTAGAAGAGTAATTGTATCGGATGGTTCAGAAGTTACCATGGCTAAGGATCTCGATACTGCTCTCAGGCTACTTTTTGGAAGGTTTGCAGAAGAGGAAATTGAAGAAATAGAGAGAAACATTATTTTAGAAGAAGGGACAACCCTTAATGGTCTAATCGAAAATGCCGTTCAATACTATCTGGATGCTACTGATGCCGCTCAGGAGGGCAACTGGGAAAAATACGGGGAGAACTTAGAGAGCCTGGAGGATGCCTTAGAATCATTACGGAGTTTTATTCAACAGGATGAAGTACCAGAATCGAGTGAAGATGAAGAGGAAGAAAATTAAAGCTATTTGACAGTAAATATAAAAATAAAGGCTAAGCAGTTAAACAGTGCTGAATACCTAAAAAGCTTAGCCTTTATTTTTCTGCGGAATAAAATCTTGTAGAATTTTATAGATAATTATGATAAATTGATAATACGTACACTTAAATCAGTTAATTCCAGAATGGCAACAGTGCTCTTTCCGGTTAGCCAACCCCCACATTCACCGGGATTGATTACAGTTGTTTTCCCTTCCTTATAAAGTTCTTTATAGTGGGTGTGTCCGTAGATGACAAGATCATATGATTGGCTTTTAGCTAAGTCAGCTATAACATCATTTTTGTGAAACATGATAATACTTTTCCCATCAATATTGGCTTTGTAAGGTTCTGGATAGATTGGTCCAATATCTTGAAATTGATTGGTAAGAAATAGCCTGTCACCATCATTATTACCAAACACACCTGTAAAAGGACATTGTATTTTCTTTAATTCTCTGGCAGTGAAGGGTGAAACAAAATCTCCGGCATGAAACAATAAATCAATTTTTTCTTGGTTGAATATATTAATTGCTTTCTCAATATTAGGTAGATTATCATGTGTATCTGCCATTATTCCGATTTTCACTCTATTTTGCCTCCTATTACTATTAAAAATATTTTGCTGGATATCTATATGTATTTATGTTTGAACCCATTGACCTACAGTATCCATAACTTTACCTTCACCAAAATAATCAATAAATAACCCAAATAGTAATGCTCTTCTTTTGTTTCTCTGACTATTGCATACTTCTTTTTTTTTCCATCCCCTCAAATTCACTATCAGTAATACTATTGTTAAAGTATTGCTCAATACATTAAGCGAACAGAACCTTTGGAAAATTCTGCTTTAGTTCCTTATTTTTTTTGTTTCTTTTGAGTAAATCTTTTCAAAAAGCCTTACAGTAAATCCATTTCTCTATAAAACCATTTTCAGTTTGCTTGAGCTTATAATTTATCGGTATTTCCATAGCAATATTAAACAAATCTTCAGAAATAAAAGGTGCTATTACCTTTATAGAATGGCAGGCATTCATTCTGTCAAGGCGCAGAGCAGCATTGTTATGAAGAGCCTTAAGACATTCTTTTTGTTCTTTAAAAATTGCCAGGTTGCAGATTTCTTTAAAATGATCATATCCACAGAAAAGTTCGTCTCCACCTTCTCCGGAGAGAAGAACTTGTATACCCTGTTGTCCGGCATGTTGGGCAATCAGATAGTTAGAAGCCGAACTACGTACCAAAGAAGGGTCAAATGATTCCAGGTGGTAGACCACTTTTGGTAATACTTCTATTATATCTTCTAAATTAATCTTTAATTCATAATGTTCGGAATGGAGGAATTCACTCATCAACCGAGCATGTTTTAGGTCTTCATTTTCTGCTACTCCTAATGCAAATGTTTTTATATGCGATTCTGGTCCATTTATTTGTTGATTATACTGGTTAAACAATGTGGCAATAATACTGCTATCCAGTCCGCCACTCAACAGGCAGCCGGTATTATAAGTAAGCTCAAGCCTATGCTGAATATTTCTTCTTACTATCTTTGCCAGATGATTGGCAATATTTTTTGCTTTTTGATCTTCTAAATTACCGGCAGCCATTTT
This sequence comes from Candidatus Atribacteria bacterium, assembly GCA_018402425.1. Lineage (GTDB taxonomy): Bacteria > Atribacterota > Phoenicimicrobiia > Phoenicimicrobiales > Stramentimicrobiaceae > Oleincola > Oleincola secundus. The sequence goes on from JAGYIZ010000035.1 coordinate 18,375, forward strand.
TGGTAAATGTGCAAACCTTTTAAATTGACCATCTTGGTCTACATAATGACCCGGTGGAAATTCATAAACATTTTTGGTTACCGTCAAAAGAGATTTTAGTTCTGAGGAAAAATAAATCGTCTTCTTGTCCTTACTGTATCCATAAAACAGAGTTTTGATTCCCAATCCATCTCTTGCTGCCAGAAGTTTCTCCCCGTCAGATATGACAAAGGCGAAGATGGCATCTTTAAGGTATTCTAAAAGCCTATTTTGATATTTTTTATAGAGGGAAATAAGCAATCTTTCCTCTTGATATGGACCGTCAAAGATACCGAATTGTTCTACTAATATGTTATTATTTCCAATCTGGCCATCATAGCAAATTCGAGTATCTTTATCTTCGGGAATAAATACCGGAATTTCCCAATCTGTTTCTTCTCCTTTGTCTGCTTCAAAATAATTCTGGGCAAGAATTACCTTTTCTTTTTGAAAGATCCCGGAATTATATTTTCCACGATGTTTAGCTATTTTCTGCATTTTTTCAATGTCTGTTAATTTTGGGTTGCCGTAACCGGCAACAATACCACTCATAAATATGCTCCTTTTTGTATATATTAACTTTGAAGGCTTTAAATGTTCGTTAATATTACTATCAATTTGTGTTAGTATTTTAAATATAAACAACATTGTAATATATGTAACTTAAGTTTATATAAAATATTTAGTGACTTAATTATTATAGAATAAAAGTAGCTATTAGTAAAATTGACAGTTTTCTGCCTCTTAACTGAATGAACGATCTGAAGCATGTACACTTGGTGGACATCTTATTGAAGGCAATATTACTTATATTAAAATTACAATTATAATAGCAATATTAAAAGATATTAATATGCAAAT